>CAYZPL010000110.1:0-4330 GCA_964480415.1 uncultured Candidatus Izemoplasmatales bacterium | reverse complement strand
AGGAGCGTTATTCGTAACCCCCGGATGATTGTCATCGATACCTGTCACATTAGGGAAATCATAATGTGTCTTGGTATCATTCAGAACCGCCATGCTGTTGAACAGCTTCACACATTCGATAGCGGTTCTTAAGCCTCCTTCGAAAAGTATCGAAATATCGTTTGTTTTCAATATGTAATCGTACATGCTATAGACGACGAGTCCGCTTATCAGGACTTTCTGCTTATTCTCGATCTCATAGTCGATCGGCATTCCGTAACTTGATGAAAACTCCGGATAAAGCGCGCCTTCCAACTGGAAATATTGCGCGAGCGCGATTGCTCCGTCAAGTCCGTTGATCCGGCTCATGACCATATTTCTTGCGACATCCGGAAAAGTGTTAAGATAGAATTTGAACAGGTAAAATTCGTTGAGCCAGTGAAAGGCCCCATGTTGATACTGTCCGGACAGACCGCGCATCGGAATCGATACGTCTCCACTGTATGGTCTATGCGCAATCAACTGGTACACGGCATATTGCGCACTGCGGTCGACTTTGCTGTTGTTGATGACTTCAACTTTGGAATCAGCCAACAATTTTTCCCAGATTCTATCGTTTCTCCGTTTCAGTTCGTCGTATCCGATATCCCTAGCTTCTTCCAGATACTCATTCATCTTCTCTCTGTTCACATCATCGGAATGCATGATGCAAGCATATTTGACTATTTCATATTCTTTGAAAGGTTCAAGATTTATTTCGTATTTATTGTATGCATTATCAGTGGAACGGTCCTTATGTCTGAAATCCTTTGTAATCACAAGCCCGACTTCCACAGGAAACCTCTCCGCTTTGGTTCTGCCGGCGACGATTATCTTGAGTCCGTCTTTTTCTTTGCTGGTGATTTTTAGGTGTTCCCCTTCCATGTTCCATATTTCGGTGTCGATTCCGGAAATCACTTCCATTGTAACCGGATTATCCACAAACATTTTGAAACGGGAATAGATCATATGATGATTTACCTGATCGATGAATCTTTCGCTAGTTATAGTGATCATAGCGTCTGGTAATTCGAATTCAGTTTGTCTTCTAAATAATCCGTTTTTCAGATTAAGTTCAACTTTATGGATATTATTACGATTACCATGTCGCATAACTGGTTTACCATTTAGATAGCATCTGGTGTAAAGCGGATTGAATACATTGACCGATTCCAATTCGTATCCTTCAAACAAATCGAACAATCCATTGATGTTCACTGCCACCTTTTCTTCCTTGGAATCCTCATCGAGAGTACCGCGATATCCAAAATAACCATTGGCTATGAGATACTTGGTACCAATGGCTTCTTTTTTGGATTTATCGTAATTATTATCGTGAATGATGCTCATAGAATTCCTCCAAAGTTTGAGAAAGCGAAAAACATTATATTAACATTATCTATTAATTCCTGTAAAAGGTCAATAACTATGGCTAGAAAAATATGTAATTACCAAAAGAATTGGCGAAAATAAAATTTTTATTTGTTGCAATTTCAGTACTTATTTGATACAATATTTACGCAATTACTTATGGAGGTGAAATAATGGCTAACAACAACCAACAAATCAAGCGTAACAGACAGAACGATAAAAGACGTTTAGCAAACGCTTCTTTCAAATCCAGTCTTAAAACAGCTATCAAGAACGTTGAAGTGCATGCTGCCAACGGTGATAAGGAAAAAGCTGTGGAAGCATTGAATCTGGCTTATATGAAATTAGATAAATCAGTTGCTAAAGGCGTTCATCATAAAAACTTCGCTAACAGACAAAAAGCTCGTTTATCACATAAAGTTAACAACTTATAAGATAAGAAAAAGCCAATAAGGCTTTTTTTTTTATTCTATACCTAGAAGAAACAGTTCCAGCGCCAGATTCTTATCAATCTGGCCGCTTTTTATTTTGTAGTCAAGTTCTTCAAGCTGGCTCAGATAGCCTAACAATTTCTGTCCTTCCGCTTCCTTGGCGTTTTTCATGATATAGTAGGTTCTACCTTTTGTCGCCTGGAAGTATTTCATAACATCTTCGTATTTGTATTTTTCCTTGATCAAGCCTTTTGTGTAGAGTATCTCTTGGAACTTGCTAGAGATCGCTCCCAGCATCCATACCGCGTCAACCTTGATCGACATCAGATCTCTGTATATCTCAAGCATTGTCTCCTTGTTGTTGTCTAAGACAGCGTTCACAAGTTGGAAAATGTTGTCATCGATATTTCTTGTCGTGACATCGAAAATCATTTCAGCGGTTATCATATCCTTACCATAGGCATAGGATATCAGCTTGTCAAGCTCATTGGCAATCATTGTCTTGTTGTAACCGACTCTGGATACGAACTGTGTCAATGCCAAAGGGTCAATCGAAAGGCTGCTTTTTCTAAGTTCATCCCTGATGAAATCAAAAATGGTATCTGATTTTAAATCCACGTTCAGATCCTTCACAATCAGGTGTTTTGTCAGATATTTCACTATTTTTTTTCGCGAATCAAGTTTTGCGCTTTGAACCTGTATCACAAGTACAGTCGAAGGATTATCGATTTCACAATAACGGATCAGTTCGTTAATCTCTTCAGTGGATACATTACTCGACTTACCTTCCGTCAAAAAATCAGCGTTTCTGATTACAACGCCTCTTTTTTCAACCAGGAAAGGCATGGTCGAAGCGCTTGTGATGGCATTTGAGATACCTTCTTCTTCGGCGTCATAGTTTTCGACGTTTTCCGGTTGGATTTCATTAGCTTTGAAAATGTATTCTGTTTCTTTTTTTATAGAAATAAAATCATTTCCAAATAATAGGTAGCAGTTCTGATTCATGTTATCACCAAAACAATTATAACATGAATCATGCTAGTTGTCTTTCATATCATTTGAAAGTAATATTTCTTTTTCTCACCATTTCTGAAGGTTTCGATGATTCTCGATTTTAGCACTGGCGGATAGTAGATGGTGATGGTTCCATCATTGTCTGTCCTAAGTAATCTGATATTTCTTTTCTTATATTCCGATACGGTATTTGTATCTGGCAAACCATAAATATTGATTTCACCGACTGACATAATCGCTATTTTGGGAGACAGTTCATCAAGAAAAGGCTTTGAAGAAGATGTATTGGACCCATGATGAGGGACCTTAATAATGTCGATATCAAGTTTGTATCTTTTGATGATATCTGTTTCCACAGACTTTTCAATATCTCCCGTAAAAAGCCATTTGTCTCCGCCAATATCCGCATATAGAACCAATGAATTATTGTTTTCATTTGCGTCACCGTTATCGCCGTTCAATACTGTGAAGGGAATATTTCCACAGACAAATCTATCATTTTGTTTAAGGACTTTATAGCTTCCTGGATACAATATTTTCCTGTTTGTATACAGATTGGTTATCCGTATATTCCTATATAATTCCTCAAGCTCTCCATAGTGGTCTGTATGGAAATGGGTTATCAGAACTATATCCAAATCGCTGATTCCATAACCGGATAAATATTCTTCCAGTGATCCGTATTTGTCCGACTCACCGGTGTCGATCAACATATCGCACCCGGCACTATGTATATGGATCGCATCTCCTTGATCGACATCCAGAACCCTGACAAAATCCGTCAATGGAGGTTGAGAAAAGGAAAGTGAAACTACAATAAAAGTTAATAAAGCCATAGTTGCTTCTAGAGTTTTCTTTTGGTTTTGAAAAGCTGTGAAAACCACAAACAAAAGTACCCAATATAATGTTTTATATAAATTGTTTGCAAAATTGATTTCAATGAAGATATTATTTTCAGCAACAAAACTGATACTGGAATTGAAGAATTTCACAATCATATCATATACGGAAGAAAATGAGGGGAATATTGCGACTATGAATGTCGCTGGTAGAAAAACAACACTTGTGAAAATCACGAAAAACACGTTGCAAAAAATATTGAAAATACCGAAAGTCTTGTTAAGTTCAAGAATTATCGGCAGACTTACCAAAGTCGCATAGACGGAAATATATAAGATCCGCTTGATATAGTTTTCATTCTGTATCAAATTGTTGCCAAGCAATATTGAAAAAGCCAAAAGATAAGATAGTTGAAAACCTATGTCATATATCAGATATGGATTGTATAGCAGAAATCCCACAAAAGAAAAACTCAGAAGATCAGTTCTGGTCAGAATGATTTTGAACAAATCCTTCAGATAGACCGATATTACAAGCAAAGACGCTCTTAATATTGTTACTTTGAATCCGGTAATTATGTTGTATGCGACCAGGAAACAGGTGATAACTTTTCTGTGTGTTGACTTTTTTAAATAGAATCTGTCCAAAATCGCCGT
>CAYZPL010000109.1:0-4337 GCA_964480415.1 uncultured Candidatus Izemoplasmatales bacterium | reverse complement strand
CTTTAGTTTCGTTTGTCCGCCAATACGACTTGGTCGCCCTTGGTAATGTCCAAAGGGTCGTGGCCGTTGATGATTTTTGACTTTTGAAAGTCCAATCCGAACTCATCATAAATCATTTTTAGAGTAGCTTTTTCGAGTCTGTACTTATAATATGGATTAACTATTTCCGTATGTGTTTCTTTTTCTTTCAGGAAATATCTTTCGAATGTTTTCATCGCCTGTTTCCCGAAC
This sequence comes from uncultured Candidatus Izemoplasmatales bacterium, assembly GCA_964480415.1. GTDB lineage: Bacteria > Bacillota_I > Bacilli_A > Izemoplasmatales > Hujiaoplasmataceae > CAYZPL01. The sequence goes on along the minus strand of CAYZPL010000109.1, from coordinate 4,106 downwards.
AAAGGTGATGTGGATCCTTGCCATAGCATATAGAAATAATCACGGTCGGGATTGTTTCTTTCATATCTGTTAAGGAATGCGTGACGGATGCTTCTTTCGTATGCGTCGAACAGACTTTGTCCTGAATAATAGACATCTTTTATCTTCTGTTTCATTAATTTTTTGTCTTCGGTAAGCGGAACTGCCGCATGGAACAAGAGATTATTGTTGTATTTCAGATACATGGAACCGGTTTGAAACAGGTATCTTGCGTGTGCCTGCAACATTTCGTTATGCAAGAAAAGTTGTGTCAGATGGTTGATGACTTCCTTTTCATCTCTATTGAGTTTGTAAGGGTCATGCGGATCGATTGTTGGAAAATTCTTATCTAGCAATTCATATGTTTTTCCATTGATATCGATTGTACCATTCTTGTAATCGACCTTGTCCAGAAGCAATCTGTCGTCCAGATGGAAATCCGGATTGTTCATGATCACCTGATATTCCAGTTTGAACTGGATTATGGTGATGGCTTTGTGGATTCTTGCGACAAAACCGATGTCCTCATCGTTCTTGTATCTGATTCCTTCTCCCCGAGGAGAAAACAACTTGCATAGGTCGTTCTTGTAGTATTTCTCGGCAAGACGTGATAGCGGGATGATATTGATGCCGTATCCATCTTCGAAACTGTCGAGATTGTTGTATCTCGCAGCTATTCTTATCACATTGGCGACCATAACCTTCGAACCGCTTGCGGCTCCCAAAAATGATATGTCATGGTTGCCCCATTGCACATCGACATTTTTCATGGTCATAAGTTTTTCCATGATCAGATGTGGTTTCGGTCCCCTATCAAAAATATCACCGACGATATGCAGCTTGTCGATCGCTAGCTTTCTGATGAACCTAGACAACTGCAGGATGAATTTGCTTTCTCTTTTTGTCTCAAAGATCGCATCGATTATTGCGCTATAATATTTTTCTTTATCTTCATGAGAATTGGACTCATAGATCAGTTCTTGGATCACATATTCAAATTCTTCAGGCAAGGCCTTTCTGACTTTGCTTTTCGTGTACTTGGTCACAATCTGTTTTGCCAATTCAATCATCAAATACAATTGTTGTTTCAGTAACCTGGAAAGCGCCTTATCCTGATATTTTTCCGTGTACTTATTCAACATGTCCGTAGGGTAGTAAATGAAGAATGCCAATCGGTTCTTCTCCGCTTCTGATAACTCGGTGAAAATAAGATCGATCTTCTCCTTAATGATGCCCGAAGCGTTTTTCAAATAATGATTGAACGCATCATATTCACCATGTATATCGGTGATGAATATCTCTGTTCCCTTAGGCAAATTTAAAATAGCGTTCAGATTAATCAATTCTGAACTCACATTTTGTACCGTCGGGAATTCCTTGCTCAATAATTCCAGATACTTATTTTGATATTGCATATAGACCTCCAATATTCATGTTAATTATAATTTATTTTTGTCATGAAATCAAGATTCAATAAAAAAGGAATGTTTTCACATTCCTAAAGCGAACAGTAACCCTAGGCCAACCCCTATGAATGTTCCGATGGCGTACCCTATCGAACCACAAATAAGTCCTGGAATAGTGAGTGAATCATTTTTCAATTGTTTGCAAATCGCCGGTACGAACGCCGGTCCGTATATTCCTGCGGTAGCTGTGACAATCTGACAATCCACATCTATTTTGAGGAATCTTGCGAATATGACATGCAACACAAAAGAACCTACTGTTATCACTCCATAAAGTATGATAAGTTTTGTGAGATCGTTTGCCAACTCCATGAAGTCGACTGAAGATGCTATCGCAAACGAGAACACAAGAATCAGATAATGTCCCACGATGTTCGTACCTTTTGTCTCCCTGACACTCTTCTTGAATGAAAAAGCGATTCCGAGCACGGTTCCGGTGATCATTAGCGAAGGTACAAGCATGTCGAACATCCTTCCTGGTTTTGCACCTAAAGCCCACCAGATCAAAACCCCTATCCCGGCACCAATAGCGGCAATGCCAATTGCCAGCAACAATGTCCAGAAAAGGCTTTTTGTTGTTTTGAAATCCTTGACATCGAATTCTTCGGAATTTTCCATATTCGAATGTTCTTTCAAGTATACGTCATCCTGGCTTTTGCGCAGGAATTTCGAAATCAGAGGTTTCGCCAGCATCAATAAGAATATATAGAATGTAGCTCCGATTATCATATCCGACAGATTTGCGGGATTGAATCTTTCGGCAGCTATGTTAGCTGGCAGCAGACTGAACAATATAGCACTCAGATTAGGTGTTCCTCCGGTATATAATCCGATTGCGGCGGCTGACAAAGCATCGCCATTAGTCAGAGTTCTTCCATATACATAGAATGTGACTGAAGCGACGATAATCACAGCGACGATCAATGCCGCGAACGAGATGAGAACGGTCTTTGACAGTTTTTTTGCTTCTTTAAGATTCGATCCGAAAAGCAAAAGTGGAATACCCACCCCAATCGCGATAAAAGAAATCGTCTGACCGAGATCGGCATCGACTTTATAATCGAGTCCCAGTTTATTCAGCAATAATATGATACCAGCAACTACCAGTCCGAAAAAATAAGCCATGCCGATAGTCCCGAATATTCTTGTGAGTTTAAATTGTTTGAAACGGATAATCAAGAACGGTATTAGAAACAGCAGTATAACTTGCAATATCTCCTCTGTTATCTTCAGCATAATCAATCAAGTTCCTTTCCGTATATGCGATATGTTTTGTTTATGTCTCCTCCGAATGCGGAAAAAGATTGTACGGCCTTCGGATTTCCTTCCATCATCGTCCCGGCCTCGAAATCCGTGATGCCCATGGTTTTGAATTCTTCAAAAATTTTATAATATATGTAGCCAATAAGACCTGTATTCTGGTATTTTGGTACAACATATTGCATCATACCCCTAACCCTTGTTATATGTCTTCTTGCCAACAGGAATTTTATTATGTTCAATTTTCCTTTTATCTTTTTGAAAACCTGATTGTAATCCTCAAGACAGAAACAGAATCCAATCGGATTACCGGTGCTTTTTTCTCTGGCTATCCGGATTATCTTCGGATTGAGGAACGACTTCATGTTCACTGCCACACTACGGATAAGTTCTATGGACGGTGCTTCCTGATAGATTACATCCGTAGTCGCTGCTTCCAGTATTTTGTGGATGTCTTCAATTTCACGATCCAATTCCTTGAAATCGATATAGTCGACACTGATATCGGATCTTCTTTCGAAATACTTGCCTAAAGTATTAAGCTTCTTGATGTTTTGATCGGTCCATACCGGTTTCACGCTGAAAGTGTCGTGGACCTTTTTGAAACCCTTGTTTTCTAAAAGCTTCTGATAATAATCGTAATTGTAGGAAGTAAATATTATCGGGTCCGAATCGAATCCGTTCACAAGCACACCTCTTCTGTTGTCAGGATCATAAGGAGCGAATGTTCCTTCGGTATAGGTGACATCCCTGTCTCTCATATCCCTTTCCATGTATTCGAACAATTCATCTGTGACTTCCTGTGAATCGATTGCATCAAAATAACTGAAATAGCATACGTCCTTTTCCAGCTTCGGATTGTGCTCAAAAGTATATAGCAGTCTTCCAACCACTTTTTCTTCCTTGATGCATAATAGCGCTTTATATGTCTTTCTGGTTAATACCAATTCTAATAATTCTCGTTTTAAAACATAAAAAAGAGGATAAATATAATGGGGATCATCTTTGTATAGATCCTTCACAAAATAGATAAACCTCTTCAAGTCTTTTTTGTTTTCGATGTTAATAATCATGATAGTCCTCCATAAACAATAATATTCTATCAAAAAAGAAATCAAATAACAATAAAGGCAGATAAATCTTTTGAACTTCAAAAAAATATTAATATATAAAAAAAGCATCCATTACTGGACGCTTTCTTCAAGTTGTTTTTGTGATGGTGATTTTTTCTTGTCTTTTTCCAAATCCTGAAAAATCTTCTCAATCGCGATATTAAGATTGGCTTCGTCTTTAAGAAACACGAAACTAAGCTTGATGATCTTCTTCTCGGACGGTGTGGTCGAAGCGCAAAATTCACAAGGC
>CAYZPL010000108.1:0-4351 GCA_964480415.1 uncultured Candidatus Izemoplasmatales bacterium | reverse complement strand
AGATATTATATAATCGTTTATCCGTTCAACATTATCAACTACGATATAAATAGTTGAAACAAGAAATAAAGTGCGTCAAAATAATGGCCAAGAGAAAATCTCTTGGTCATATTTATCTAAATACATCTAAATATGTTTGCAAAAAGAGGTTCAATATTAATGTTTTAAAGCATTTTCACCAACAAGTAAAAATCGAATTTTCAAATCTTTCCGTCCAACTTAGCTTAAAGATTCCACAATAATCAAAACTCCGCTATAGGCAAGCAACAATGCCATCAGGACATTATACGCGGTACGGTATTTTTCCAGCAGATCCCTAAAGATTTTTCCGAACAGACCCCAGACCACGACAGCCACGAAACAAAGAATTGCCATAAGTAATGCGAACAGCATCAAATAGTCCGGGGAGAAATCAAGTTCCAGATAATAAGTTGCGACAGTAAGTCCGAAAATGATCGTTTTGGCATTGATGAAATTAAGCACGATGCCCATCAATAGCAAACGATTGTTCCTGACTAGCAGCTTGTCCGTCTGGCTTCTCGACATGAACATCCTTACCGCAAGGTAGATGATGAAAAGTCCACCTACGATACCGATTATCTTCGTGATGATTCTGATGTTGTTATAAAGATAGAGATTGAAAAGTCCAGTTATTACGAAGATAAGGAGTGTACCGAAAAACACCCCGATCATGAATCTGAGTGTTTGTTTGAATCCGACTCTACTTGTCGAAATCGATGAAAAGATGTTGTTCGGTCCCGGTGTGAATACCGAGACAATAATATAAGTGATGAACCCTGACATATTTCGAGAATCCTACCTTTCAGGAATACCTCCCATATATGTTGTCATAATCGTCCAAAATTATAAATAATTCATTAATGGTAACCATCTCATTATTTGTCTTGTAGAATTTTCTATTGAAAGTTAGATTGTCGGCCATTTTTGTTTCAACACTTTTTCGATGAAGATTCTTGCCAAACGCTTGTCGAACTGTGATCCCGAACATCTTGCCAGTTCTAAAATCGCCTGTTCAACCGTTCGCTTGCTCTTGTAAGGACGTTTGGCTATCATCGCTTCATATGAATCGGCGATACATATTATTCTCGAAAACAGGGGAATCTTATCACCTTTCATACCTTCTGGATAGCCATTTCCATCCCAGCGTTCATGATGATGCAAAGCATGGATCGCCAGATCGGTGTATTCATCAGCCGCACGGAGAATCTGATATCCGGTTTCAACATGTGACTTCATGATTTCGAATTCTTCTTCATCAAGACGGCCGCGCTTGTTAAGGATGGCATCTGGGATCGAAATTTTTCCGATATCATGATAAAGACCTGCCAACTCAAGTTCATCCAGATCTTCTTCGTTCAATCTAAGTGCTTCACCTATTTGCCTGCAAAACATGCTGACTTTGCTTGAATGGATCCTTTCTGCTTCGTATTTATCCGTCAATGTTTTTAAAATCGCCTGAATGGCGCGGTTTCTGTTACTGATGCCTTCAGCGAGTTTGTGCCTGTACATATGATTCTCGGCATTTTTAAGCAAATCATCAAGCCCCTCTTTTGAGCCTTTTCTCTTAACTGTATATCCGGTTGCGACTGATAATTTTACTTCTTGAACGTCTTCATGTTCCAAACTTTCTTTCAAATTCGTTTTGTACTCGTCGATTTTTTCTTCATCTGTGTTCGGAAGCAATACGGCAAATTCATCGCCACCGATTCTCGCCGTTATATTATTCTCTTGGAAAATTCCCAGACAGATGTCCGCAATGGTTTTCAATGCCAAATCCCCGGCTTGATGGCCGAAAGCATCATTGATGATCTTCAGTCCGTTTATATCAAGCATCATTACCCCAAGCGGATAATTGTCATTGGTATCCAGCTCCTTGAATTTCTGAACGAAATATCTTCTATTGTATAACCCGGAAAGAAAATCATGATTACTGAGATACAGGATCTCTTTCTGTTCTTTTACTTCTTCGGTAATATCTTCGACGATTACTGCAAAATTCCTTTTTTCAGTCCTAAAAGCCGATACCCGGAAATATCTACCAAGTTCCTTTGAGTAATTCTCATATCTGAGCGGAGTTCCTGTTAAAGCGGTTTTTCCATATTGCTTGATCCAGTAATCTTCCGTATCCGGCATAACTTCCAAAACAGTTTTCCCGATGAATTGGTCAGGTTCCATGCCAAGAATTTTACAAAACTCTGAATTGGCACTTATGAATCTATAGTCTATCGGTTTATCTTTCTTGTCGGTGATGATTTCATGGACAGCCATACCGAGTGGCATCAGATCAACTAACTGTCTGTACTTGTGTTCGCTTTCTCGTAGTTTCGCATTAGCAATGTTGATTTCGGTAATATCCCTGACAGTACAGTGGGTCTGTTTGAAGTTATGTAAAACGTCGTAACCTATATTCCCATCAAAGCCAACAACTATGGTTCTCCCATCTTTTGTAAGCATCGGGAATTCAGAATAAATGTGTCCTTGCTTTTTGAATAATTCGAACCTTTTTTTGAATTCTTCCTTAACTTCTTCCTTTATGAAATCCCCGAACCATGATCCGATCACTTCTTCTTTGGTATATCCCAAAATCTCCAACCATTTGTTGTTGACTTCCAGAAAATGTCCGGATTCATCAAGCGATTGGTAGCCGAACGGAGCATTTTCAAATAGAGCCCGGAAACGCCTTTCGCTTTGCCGTAACGCTATTTCGCTTTCTTTTCTTTCAGTTACGTCCTGATGGGTTCCCGCCATCATCAATGGTTTTCCGTCAGGAGACCATGATACGACATTTCCCAGGTCATGTATCCAAACCCATCTACCTGATTTATGACGGATGCGATACTCTATGCTGTATTGGTTTCTTGTCCTGTTGAAGATTTCGTTCAAATGTTTGTCGAGCAAAGGCAAATCGTCCGGATGGATGAATGCTTCTCTCGCTTTGATATCTGTCGGATATTCTTTCAATTCGTATCCCAACATGTTCGCAAGCCGGTCGTTGGAATAGAAGCTGTCTTGTTCCAAATCCCATTCCCAGATTCCTACATTGGCCGCATTGATCACATTTTCGAGTCTTGATTTGGTCTTTTCAAGTTCTTTCCTATTTCTGACCATTTCGTCGATATCTTGGATTGTCCCGTGTATAGATATCACGTTACCATCTTGGTCTCGATGGATTATACCACGAGACTTGACATATATCTGTCTATTGTCGGAGGTACGCGTAACCCGGTATTCTATCTCCAAGTTATCTCCTGTGGCGATCGCTTTGTTATAGGCGGCTTGATGAAATGGCAAGTCCTCCGGAACGATAGTCTGCAGAAAAACCTTATAAGGGACGGTCCCGCCGTCTCTATCAATCCCGCCAATAGCGAAAGCTTCTCTGGATATGAATATGGTGTCATTAATGATGTCATATTCCCAACTTCCGAGGTGTGCGATATGTTGAGCTTCTTTTAGGGCTTTTTCACTTGCAATCCGGTTATCGTACTCAGTCTGCAAAGCTTCAAGCAGATGGCGCGCATCATCGTAATCCTTCATCTCTTCTTTCTCATGTACAAATTCGTTTAAATCACCTATTTCTTCAACGCTTTTTGCATATTGGTGTCTTACCTTGCGCATGTCCTTGATTAGGGAAAGAAATTCATTTTCCTTAACAGGCAACTCCAAAAAAGCATCGCAGCCGACTTCAATCGCCTTGATGCGGTCGCTCTGACTTGTTGCCGGTGGCGTCATAAAAACAACGGGAATCAATTTCAAGATATCATCCGATTTCATTGTTTTACAAAACTGGAAACTTTCTGTCCCCGGAATTTGAATATTTATTAGGACTAAATGAGGTTTAATCTCTTTGGCAATTGAAAGTCCATTTTCAACTGTATGTACACTCAAGATTTTTATATTTGAGAATTGTTTCTCCAACAATGAGCGCATAGAGACCAAACTATCTTCCTGATAGTCAATGATCAGTATACGGATTTCGTTATCATTCATACTGTTCCTCCTAAAAAAATTAGAATCCGTGTTTTGAATCGTAGTTGATTCCCTTCGAAAGGCATCTATTATTTCCTTATACAAAATAAAAAATTTCGAAACTCTAAGTGAACTTGGAATTCCGAAATATATGCATTGATCATCTTAGCCGAGAATAATTTGTGTAGGTCGAACATATCGCGACATGAAATCTTCAAGGTGAATGTGAATGGATACACAGGAATTCCAATGAATGCTCAAAAAATAATTTTGGAGACTTGTATAGAGAGAACAAATCATGCCGAGATTTACAAGCAATGTCTATGATGAATCTAATCTTTGTCCCGGGATTGATCTGACAAGC
>CAYZPL010000107.1:0-4387 GCA_964480415.1 uncultured Candidatus Izemoplasmatales bacterium | reverse complement strand
TCATCGGTGAAGTCGAAGTCAGAGAAATATATAATGTATCCAAAATCGGAACGATTGCCGGCTGCATGGTGACTTCAGGTGTAATCAGAAGAGACTCGATGATCAAACTTGTAAGAGATGGTAAAATCATCCTTGAAGGGAAACTTGGCTCATTGAAACGCTTCAAAGACGATGTCAAGGAAGTAAGACAAGGATTTGACTGCGGTCTTACAATCGAAAACTATAACGACATAAAAATAGGAGATGTAATTGAAGTTTCACAAATGAAAGAGGTGGAATGATATGCCAAACATACATCATTTGGAGACAAATGTTCAGAGAACAGTCACCAAAATTTTAAGGGATGAGGTCAAGGACGATTTGGGCTTCATAACAATTACGGGTGTCAAGATTACTAACGAACTATCTTATATGTACATATATTATACCGTCTTCGGGGACGAGAAGGATTTGGAAAAATCGCAGAAAGCTCTGGAAAGGGCGAAGGGCTTTATCAAGAACCAGATTGCCCACGCTGTAAAAATGAGAAAAGTCCCGGAGTTGATTTTCAAACATGACGAGTCATATGATAAAGGCAGAAGAGTTGATAATCTTATCGACACACTCAAGTAAAACTCTAGACTATCTAGAGTTTTTTCTTTGCAATTGCAAGTAATAATGCCATTTGTTATAATTAAAGTGATATGAATACAAAACTTAAAGAAAAGATCAGCAAACTTCCGAATCAACCCGGAACCTATCAGATGCTGAATGACAAGAACATAATAATATATGTCGGTAAAGCGAAGAACTTGAAAAACAGAGTGAGTTCTTATTTTGTCGGTGTTCATGATGAGAAAACCACAAGACTGGTAAGAGAAATAGTCGATTTCACATATATCGTGACCCAGTCGGAAAAAGAAGCTTTTCTTTTGGAACTGTCGCAGATCAAAAAACATCTGCCGAAATACAACATCCAGCTTATAAGCGACAAAACATATCCATATATCGAAATCACGAACGAGACATATCCGAAGATAATAATCTCAAGAGACATGAAAAGCAAGAACTATCGTTTCGGTCCGTTCCCAAGTTCATGGTCAGCTATGGAAACTATCAAACTTCTAGGCACAATTTTCCCGTTCAGGAAATGCAATAAAATGCCAAAAAAAGTATGTTTGTATTATCATATAGGGCAATGTTTGGGACCTTGTGAATACGAAGTTGACCCTGAGATATATAAAGAAATGATCAAAGGCGTCAGAAGCTTTTTATCAGGGAACACCAAAGACATCATCAACGATCTGAAAGCCAAAATGGAAACAGCTTCACAAAAACTCGAATTCGAAAAAGCCAAAGAATTTAAGGACCTGATCGATGCCGTCAACAAGACCACCGAGCAGCAACAGGTCATTTTCCCTGATACCAAAAACAGAGATATCGTCAATTTCGTCACATATGACAATTACATTTCCATCAATATTCTTTTCATGAGACAGGGAAGACTTTTGTTCTCGAAATCGAAAATTTTCACATATTATGATAATATAGAAGAGACATTACTAACATATCTGGCTGGCTTTTATGAAGATCAGCCGCTACCTAATGAAATCATATTGCCTTACGGTTATGACTATGATCTTTACAAGGATGTATTGGGGGAAGTCATCTTCACTCCGCAGCGCGGAAAGAAAATGAAACTTCTCAACATCGCATACAAGAATGCTAAAATCCATATGGACAACAATCTGGCTTCATATCTGAACCGGGAAAAGAAGACCATCGTCGCCTTGTATGAGTTGGAAGAGATGCTTGAGATTCCAAAAATCAAGAGAATCGACATCTTCGACAACTCGAACATATCAGGAACTAATCTGGTTTCCGCCATGGTTGTCTTCATCAATGGAATACCGGAGAAGAACGAATACCGTAAATATAAAATCACCACCGTCGAAACCGGTGATGACTATAGACTGATGAAAGAGGTAATCTACAGACGCTATCAACTTGTACTGGTTGAGGATCTGCAAAAACCGGATTTGATCATCGTCGACGGTGGGATCATCCAGATGCATGCGGCCAGAGAGGTGCTTAGTGAACTGGGACTTGACATCGTGGTGATCGGACTGAAAAAGGACGACAAGCACAAGACAGATTCCATAATCAAGATGAACGATGAAGAAATCGCGCTTGACAAAAGGTCGAACGCATACTCGTTGCTTTATACTATGCAAGAGGAAGTCCACCGCTTCGCCATATCGTTCCAGCGTGCCGTTCATAAAAAATCCATCTATGCTTCGATTTTGGATACGATACCTTTGATCGGGAAGAAAACGAAAGATAAATTGTTGAAGAAATACCGGACGCTAGAAAATATCAAGAACGCGGACAGAGAAGAATTGAAGTCCTTGAAGATATCGGATAAGGCAATCGACAATTTATATTTAGCACTAAAAGAAATACAACCAAATAAATGAGGGTGATTTAATGGAGATACGAGTATTTGGGGTTTTACACGGAGTAATAGAAACCGATAGGATTATCGCAATCAAACAAAAGAAAAGAGTTATTTACTACTACATGAGCAAAAGCATGTTCAAGAGTTTCATGATGTACTTCACACCGGGAATGTACGTGTTTTTGACTGTCACAAGCAATCAGAAACGACATCGGAACCTGATGGTTCATACGATCATCCAGATTGACAAAGTCTTATCTCCGAATAAAAACAAACCTAAAATCTACTATGATATCTCAACCATAAAGACGGGAATAAAATCAATCCTCAATGAAAAAACGAACAGGTTGTTCATAGATTTCGAAATGAGCATGCCACCATATCAGGATTATCAGAATTTCGTTTCCGAGATTATCCAGGTTGGTTTCGTACTGACCGACAGTGACGGAAAAGTGATTGAAGAATATTCAAGTTATATAAGACCGGTATTGTTCCCGGCTATCTCCAGAAGAACGATCAAATTCTTGCATATCGAACAAGCCGAGATCGATTCAGGCATAACATTCGTGGAATTCCATAAGAAACTGAGAGAGATCAGAAACAGATACAATCCGACCACATATGTATGGGGCAAGAACGATCAGCTCGAACTCAACAAATTGAACAAATTGCACAAGCTTCCCAATTTCACAAGAAGGATGCGTTTCTTGGATCTGCTTAGCCTTCACAAAGTGTATTATGGTTTGAAGAACGACGTCGGACTGTTCAATGCTTACAATGTATATGCAAATGTCGAACTGGAAGATCAGAAGCATGACGCTTTGGAAGACGCCAAGGTCACAAGAGACATTTACAAATATTTTACCGATGTCTGCAACAACAGACTAGAAGTAGAATTTGAAAAAAATTAAGATGGAATGAATTCCATCTTTCTTTTTATAATATCATTATCACCGGCATGATTACCGGACTTCTTTTAGTCTCTTTGTAAATATAATTCTTTAGGGATTTTATCAACTCGTTTTTCATGCCGTTGATGTTCAGTTTCTTGCTGGAGTTAAGGAACCTGTCTGTTACATCCAGAGATATCTCCTGTATGTCCTTGATCATCTTGGAATTGTCCTTGATGAATATGAACCCCTTGGAGACGATGTTAGGAGTACAGATGACTTCTTTTCTGGCTTGGTTGATCGTCATAACGACTGACATCAATCCATCTTCTGAGAGTTCTCTCCGGTCCTTTATAACAAGTGATCCCACCTCGCCGATCGATTCGCTGTCGACATAGACATCGGAAGTCTTGACCTTGCCTTTGAGATAACCCTTTTTGTCTGTCAATGCCAAGACATCGCCATTTTCCATGATAAAGACATTCTCCGGTGCGACACCGGTATCGATCGCAAGCTCGGAATGGATCTTGAGCATTCTGTATTCGCCATGGATCGGCATGAAGAATTTCGGACGCATAAGTTTCAACATCAGCTTAAGTTCATTTTGCCCTCCGTGACCTGACGCATGCACATCGGCGAAAGGAGATTGCGTTATCACTTTTGCGCCGTTCTTGTATAACATGTTGATGGTTCTATTCACGCTCTCTTGATTTCCAGGAATCGGTTTTGAAGAAAGGATTACCGTATCACCTGGCGTAAGTGAGATCTGTCTATGCGCGTTGCCGGCGATTCTTGTCAAGGCCGCCAAAGGCTCTCCTTGGGAACCGGTACAGATTATCGTCAGACGCTTATCGTTTATTTGGGACTTGTTTCTCGTGAAGATAAAAGTACTTCTTGGCGCTTTGATATATCCGAGTTTGAATCCGACGTCAATATTCTTGATCATGCTTCTTCCGAACACCGCGATTTTTCTTTTCGTGAGCACCGATGCTTCGACGATTTGTTGAATTCTGTGGATGTTGGATGCGAAGGTCGAGATGATGATTCTACCTTCGATTGA
>CAYZPL010000106.1:0-4406 GCA_964480415.1 uncultured Candidatus Izemoplasmatales bacterium | reverse complement strand
TCTTTATATGCGGCTTTTTGTCCTTAGTCCTTGCGAATAAATGTAAAAATATGTAAAATAATAGTAGTATGTTGATTATATGTAAATAATTTGATTGTATATTTTGGGAGGAATTTGACAGTGGAAAACATCAAAAAGATATTTCTCAATGATTTCCGGAATTTCCTGCAATTCCAGATCCTGCAGTTCATGCTGGTTCTGTCATTGTTGCTGGCGGGAGTGATGGCATTCTTACCACAGATCGATGCCATGACGATTGTCTATGTGTCGGTATTTATTATTCCGGTAATTATCTTTGCCATATCGTTATATATAGAAAATACCGAAAGGAAACTACTGCCTTGTCTTAAGGGCGGTTGTACACCATTTGAGATCATAATGGCTAAACTATTGAGTGCACTGGTGCTAAATCTTATTCCTATGGTGCTTTTCATCCTCGTCATGTTCTTCATTCGGAATATGCACTTTTCTGTGATACTCTTCATTTTGGTATATCTGTTATCCGCGGTAATCCATATCCTTGTCGGGCTTTCTTTGGCTATTATCGCCAAATCGGGTTTCGTCATGTCTGTAAGTTATATCGGGTATATAGTGCTTTTTTCATTGGTGCCGATATTCTATGCGAATAATCTGATTCCTTCATTTTTCCAATATGTCATGATCGTATCTCCGGCATATCTATGCGGAGTTTTGTTCCAAAACATCACATACGGGTATATCTTCTCAGCCACATGGCTTTTAGTATTGTCGGTTTTATTGCCGTTCCTATATATGTTTTTATTATCCAGATTCATCGTCAAACCGTATTTCCAGTCTTACTTGCTGTCTGTAACGTCTAAACAATGATTACTTGGAGGCACAAATGATCAAATTCGATGATAAGAGACAAATATTCCATCTCATGACGGATAACACTTCCTATGTCATGAACATATATCCGACCAAGCATCTTGGTCATTTATATTATGGAAAGAAGCTTTCCGAAGATATCGATGTCAAAGATCTGATTGTCAAGTTCGATGTCGAAGTCGGAAATCAGGTTATCTATGACGAAAATGACAAGACTTTCAATTTGAATCTTGCCTGTTTGGAATTATCCGCATATGGTAAAGGAGACTTTCGTGAGCCAAGCATACACATCCGTTATCCTGACGGGTCAAGAGTTTCCGATTTTTTGTACAAAGAACATAAAATTCTTATAACAAAACCGATTTTTACGGAAATGCCTGAGACCAAACAGCGGGGAAAAGATGCCGAGACCTTGATGGTTGTTCTGCAAGATGAAAAACGGAATGTGGAAATCGAACTGTATTACACTGTTTTCTCGGCACTAGATGTGATAGCAAGAAGAATTGTTGTCAAAAACAATTCCGATGAGTCTTTAGTCTTGGAGAAAGCATTAAGCATGAATGTTGACATGATGAACGATGGTTACTGGTTGACGACTTTTGATGGTGCGTGGATCAAGGAAAGATTCATGCATAGACAGAAAGTAATGCCGGGAATCATCAAGATCGATTCCAAGAAGGGTGTCTCTTCATCGGATCATAATCCGTTCATCGTGATCGCGAGTGAACATACCACGGAAGAATATGGAAAAGCCTATGGCTTTGGCCTTGTCTACAGCGGTAATTTCGAGGCGAATGTTGAAAGGACTCCTCATGATCTCATCAGGATCCAGATGGGAATAAACTCTTTCGATTTCTATTGGGACCTCGAACCTAGCCAAGAATTTGTTACACCAGAAGTGGTTATTACCTATTCCGATAACGGATTCAACGGTTTATCGCAGAACTACCATAAGTTGATCAAACAGAATATAATCAAACCGGAATGGAATGGAAAAAATCGTCCGGTTTTATTTAATAACTGGGAAGCCACAATGTTCGATTTCAATCAGCGGAAACTAATAAGTCTTGCGAAGAAAGCCAAGAAACTCGGCATTGAGCTTTTCTGCCTGGATGATGGTTGGTTCGGTAAGAGGGATGATGACCAAAGTTCGCTTGGAGATTGGTATGTCAATACAAAGAAAATACCGGCCGGTATCCAAAAACTCGCCAAAAAGATCAATTCGATCGGTCTGGATTTCGGCATCTGGGTCGAACCGGAAATGATCAGCCCGGACAGCGATTTATTCAGGGAACATCCGGATTGGGCCATCACACATCCATTATACAAACCTTCGCTTGGAAGGAACCAATTGGTACTGGACCTGACGAAAAAACAAGTCAGGGATTATCTTTTCGACATACTTTCGGATTTGTTTGAAAGTGCCAACATCAAATATTGCAAATGGGATATGAACCGCAACTTGTCGGATGTGTACAGTGACGGGCTAAGTACTGAAAACCAAGGTAAGTTCTTCCATCTTTACCAACTAGGGCTTTATGAAATTATGGACAGATTGACAAACGCTTTTCCGGAGATTCTTTTCGAAGGCTGCTCATCCGGCGGAAACAGGTTCGATATGGGCATTTTGCAATATATGCCGCAAATCTGGACTTCCGACAACACCGACGGATATACAAGGCAGAAAATCCAATACGGTACCAGTTACCTATACCCGCAAGCAGTGATGGGTGCTCACGTCAGCCAGACGCCTTCAATCGTCGAAGTCAGAAACACACCGATGGAGACAAGGTTCAACATCAGCGCTTTCGGACTTTTGGGTTATGAACTTGACATAACTCAACTCACTTCGTTCGATACTAAACTTATCAAGAGGCAGGTGGCTTTCTATAAAGAACACAGAAACCTGTTCCAATTCGGAGAATTGTATCGAATCAAGGATCCGTTCAAAGAGAACGGGACCGTTTTGGTTGTGACAAACAAGGACAAAACGGAAGCGATATTAGGAGTATTCAAGACGTTGGAAAAGCCTAATGGCGGATTGGAGAAATTTCCGATGGACATGCTGGATCCAAAGCTGACCTATAAAGTGACTAACCGAATGCAATACTATAATCTCCAGAAGTTCGGCCATTTAGTTAAGTATGCATTGCCAATCAAACTTAACACCAACGGCATCTTGTTCCATATCATCAGCAACCATTATTTTCTCGCCATGGAAAAGGAAGAAGCCGTAATCAAAGGCGACAGACTGGTAAATCAAGGCTTCATACCGAAACAGAATTTCATCGGCAGCGGTTTCGACGAGAACGTGAGGCTGATGGGTGATTTCGGTTCGAGAATGTACTATTTCAAAGCAGTCGAGGAGGGAAAACATGCATAAGCGAATAAGTCTCAACCACGACTATCATTTCATAGAAGATCATCAGGAAGAATATTTGAGACGGGATTTCGATTTCAATAAATTCAAAGTCATAAACATCCCACATACCATGAAGGAGATACCTTACAACTATTTCGATGATGAAATGTATCAGTTCATTGGAACTTACTTCAAAGAATTCGAGATCACAGAAGAAATGCTTGGTGGAGCTTTGGAACTAGAATTCCTCGGAGTTATGAACATCGCATCAGTATATCTTAACGGTGAATTAGTACTAATACATGAAGGTGGGTATGATCCGTTCAGAATCGAAATCAAGCCATATGCAAAATTGGGAATGAACACGCTTGTCGTCGTTTGCGACGGAAAAGAGACGAAAGATGTCCCTCCACATGGTAAAATCGTGGATTACTTGTCTTACAGCGGTATTTACAGGGAAGTTTCGCTTATTACGATGCCTGAAACACACATCACCAAAGCCCATTTCTTCACACGAGAAATCGAAGGCATGATCGAAGATAGCATGGAACTTTACGCGAAACTTGAAATCAACGATCTAGAAACCGAATATCAGGTGGAACTGCTTGTGGAAGATTCGTCAGGCAAGAAAATCCATAAGCAGAAGTTTGTAGATCCGCTCAAGAAAGCAAAAGAATACTCCACGGTCGTCAAAGGCATCAAACGCTGGAGCATTGACGAACCGAACCTATATAATGTGACCATCATTATCAAGAAAGGAAACAAGATAATCGATACTGTCACCGACAGGATCGGATTCAGAAGCGCAGTGTTTTCTGTGGATGGTTTCGTCATAAACAATCAAAAAACCAAACTGATCGGTCTCAACCGCCATCAAAGTTATCCATATGTGGGATATGCCATGCCGGAAAGGGTGCAGGCGAAAGACGCTGATATTTTGAAGGATCTCGGCTGCAACATCGTCAGAACTTCGCATTACATCCAAAGCGACGCTTTCATCAGACGCTGCGACGAGATCGGATTGCTGGTCTTCGAGGAGATACCCGGATGGAACTATATCGGCAATGAGCATTTCAAGGAACTGACATATCAAAACATAAGATCCATGATTACAAATCATTTCAACCACCCTTCTATCATCTTATGGGGTGTGAGGATCAACGAATCACCCGATGACCATGATTTCTATACCAAG
>CAYZPL010000105.1:0-4417 GCA_964480415.1 uncultured Candidatus Izemoplasmatales bacterium | reverse complement strand
GAAGTGTCGGCCAGATCAAGATTGAAAGCAGGTGCTACGACAACATCGAAGCCCCTGTTGATTGCGCTCAAGATACCGACGGTCTGGACCTCGTTGCACATTGTTTCACATCGACGGCACATTACGCATTTATTAGGATCTTTGATGATTGAATTTGATGATGAATCGATCGGATAATGCATTTTTTCTCCGGTCGCGTGCAACTCTTTGATGTTCAGTTCTTCAGCCAGAGACTGAAGTTCACAGTCAAGATTTTTTGTGCAGGTAAGACATTCGAACGGATGGTTCGAAAGGAGAAGTTCCAGATTGCTACGTCTGGCATTAAGCGCCTTCGGACTGTCGGTTCTGATTACCATTCCTTCATAGACTTGTTCGGCGCATGAAGGTACGAGTCTGTCGCGGTTCATTTCCTCAACGACGCAGACACGGCAGCTTGCCACTTTGTTGACAATACCGAAATCCTCTAAGTTAAGGTGACAAAGGGTCGGAATATGGACTTCGACCTGTTTTGCGGCTTGCAAGACCGTGAAGTCTTTTGGTACTTGAATTTTGATTCCGTTGATTGTGACATTTACCACTTTATCCACCTCCTATGGTCTTTCTATCGCATTTACAGGACATGCTGTAAAGCATGCGCCGCAGGCGATACATTTCGATTCATCTATTACGTGAGGTTGTTTGACTGTTCCGGTGATGCATCCTACCGGACAGACTCTCGCGCATTTCGTACAACCGATACATTTGTCGGCTATGACAGAATAAGCATGTTTAATGGTTCTATATGCATAAGCATCGTATTCATCATGGAAATATTCCAAGGTGCTGAGAATCGGATTAGGTGCCGTTTGTCCGAGTCCGCATAGAGATGATGCTTTGACGTTGATGGCCAAGTCTTCCAGGATGTCCAGATCTTTTGGGGATCCTTCGAGGCGGCAAAGCCTGTCGAGTATTTCATATAGACGTTTGGTTCCGATTCTACATGGTGTACATTTTCCACATGATTCATCCTGAGTGAAATCAAGATAGAATCTTGCAAGTTGGACCATGTCGTCGTCTTCGTCAAGAACGATCATACCACCACTGCCCATCATCGAACCAACGGCTTTAAGCGATTCATAATCGATTGGAGTATCAAGAAGTTCTTTAGGTATAACACCTCCGGATGGACCTCCCGTCTGAACGGCTTTGAACTCTTTCCCATCAATCATTCCGCCGCCGATATCGAAAATTATTTCTCGCAATGTCGTTCCCATCGGAACTTCCACAAGTCCGATGTTTTTGACCTTGCCAGCAAGGGCAAATACTTTTGTACCTTTGGAACCTTCTGTACCGATTGAACTGAACCAGTCGCTTCCATTCAGTATGATCGAGGTCACATTGGCGAATGTCTCAACGTTGTTGACTGATGATGGTTTTCCTCTGAAACCTTCAACACTAGGAAATGGAGGTTTTGTGGACGGTTCGCCGCGTTTGCCTTCCAAAGAATGGATAAGGGCAGTTTCCTCACCACAGACGAACGCACCGGCTCCGAGTCTGACTTCGATGTCGAAATCAAAGCCGCTTGAGAAAATGTCCTTTCCCAAAAAGCCCATTTCTCTAGATTGATTCATAGCGATGTTCAATCGTTTGATTGCAAGCGGGTATTCGGCACGGCAATATATTATTCCTGTATGTGCACCGATTGCATAACCTGCAATTGTCATTGCTTCCAAAACGCTGTGAGGATCACCTTCAAGGACGCTACGGTCCATGAATGCACCCGGGTCGCCTTCGTCGGCGTTGCAGATGACGTATTTTTCGTCGCCCGGTTCTTTAGCTGTGAGTTCCCATTTGAGTCCGGTTGAGAATCCACCGCCACCACGGCCTCTCAGTTTTGCTTTTTTGACTATTTCCACAACTTCGGCAGGAGTATTGCTTTCAAGTACTGTTGCCAATGCTTCGTATCCTCTAACTCCCAGATATTCATTGATGTCTTCAGGGTTGATGAGTCCGCAGTTTCTCAATGCGATCCGGAATTGCTTATGTGGTGATTTGTTCAGAATATTGGTTTCCATATCAGTTCACCACCTTTGAAAACTGCATTTCAACAATGTTTTTGTCTAAGTCGTTGGTATTATTGATAATCGTATCCAAGAATATTTCAGCCTTTTCGACGGTTATATCTCCATAAAGAACCGGAACTTTGCCAGTTTTACATACTTCAAGAGTCGGTTCTTTGGAACAATATCCCACGCAGCCGACTTTGATGACGTTTATGTTTTTCAGATGTCTTTTGGCTATGAGCTCGTTTAGTTTGTCATATGTTTCCTTGGCACCTGATGCGATACCGCATGTAGCCATGCCAACAAGAATATCGATTCTCTTTTCGTCGCTTTCACCTTTTTCACGTAGATCGATTGTGGCTTTTAGTGATTTTTGTATTTTCAGCAATTCCGCTAGGGATTTAACTTTCATTTCCATCACCTCTGTAACTATTGAGAATATCAATTACTTTTTGTTCGGTCATATGTCCGTATACCTTTTCGTCGATGGTCATGATCGGTGCCAGACTGCAAGCCCCCACGCATCTGACGTCTTTGACAGAGAACAGACCGTCTTCGGTAACTTCGTTTTTCTTCACTTTGAGTTCACCGAGAACCTTCTTCAGGACTTTCTCTGCACCTTTGACATAACATGCCGTACCCATGCAGATGCTTACGACATGTTTCCCCGTCTTCTCTTCTGTGAAGTAGGAGTAGAAACTGACCACTCCGTTGACCTTTGCCGCGGCGATGTTCAATTTCCTTGCGATGTAAAGTTGCAAATTCGATGGCAAGTAACCGAATTGATGTTGAGCGAAATGCAAGACATTGATCAAAGATTCGACAGGATCTTTTAGTGATGCGATGAATTCATCCAAAGCGTCAAGTTTATCCCTGTCCAATGTTGCTAAATTCAAATCTACTTTTTCCATACCCTTTTCCTTTCTTGGTGTGCTGGATAGTCCTTGTCATATATTATATTTAATCTTGATTATTTCATTAACCGTATTATTACCGATGCATGTAAATTCTAACAAATATCAAGACGATTGGCAAACGTAATTGTAAAGAAAACGCTTGCCATATCCAATGGATACCGTTTTCACTTTGAAAAGTGCTATTTTCCCGGTATTTACAGTCTTTTTTGATACGTGTAAAATTAATTTTCGTAGCCATAATACAAATAAAAAAGGCTATATCAAACAAGGGATCTAAGACAGATTCTTGCTTTTATAGCCTGTAACTTATCGTTTTCTTCTATTCTCCAATTTTGCTTTTCTAGCTTCGACTTTGGCTTGTGCTTTGAGTTCCTTTTTCGATAGTTTCTTTTCTTTCTGTTTTCTCTTGATTCTTTTCACATTCTTGACAATTTGATAAGTTAGAACATAATCGTTGTCATGATTTGTGAATCTAAACGGTGCGCCTTCGAAAATATATAGAGGCAATTCAAATAGAAAGCCAATGTAGGATGTCAACATCTGATATTTATTGCTAGCCTTGATGAAACCTTTGACTTTTCTGGAACTGTCCCAACGATAGACAACTTTGTCGAAATCATCGAGAAGCAGAATCACTATCTGATTCTTGTTTTTGTCCGGCGAGACAAAACTCTTCAGCATTGCCAGTTCCGGAACGGTCTTTCTATAGTATTCGAAGTACTTGCGTACTTTCTTCTTTCCTTTGCCCTTCAGAGATTTATATGTATTGGTTTGGTCCTTAGCATAGGTATTGATGATTTCTTCGTTCAACAGATTTCCGTTGTATTTCTTGTTGATGATTTTTTCCGTTTTCCGATAGAATCTTTTTAGACGGGATTCATATTTTCCTTTGTTGACGAAGATGGCAATCAATATCATCAAAAGTATAAATACGACTAGTCCGACACCTATTGTGACCGCGCTCGGTAATGCTCCAATAACCAGAGTTCTCATGATATCCGTCCTTTCTTTGAAAGTAGATATTAATTTGCAGGATTTCCTGATAATTATAAAACAATTTTAACATAAAAACCCCTAAAATAAAACAATATTCGAAAAAAATAAGTTTACATTTTTAGAATAATCTAGTATAATGTTAACAGAAAGAAAAGGGGTGAAAGCAAATGGCAAAAACAGTCGTAAGAGAAAACGAATCAATTGAAGATGCTCTACGTCGTTTTAAACGTGATGTTTCTCGTTCTGGAACGCTAGCTCAAGCCCGAAAAAAAGAATACTACGAAAAACCAAGTGTCACAAAGAAGCTTAAAAAGCGCCAAAAACGCGGGAAATAATAGATAGCGTCACAAGTTTAAAACTC
Organism: uncultured Candidatus Izemoplasmatales bacterium; assembly: GCA_964480415.1. Classification (GTDB taxonomy): domain Bacteria; phylum Bacillota_I; class Bacilli_A; order Izemoplasmatales; family Hujiaoplasmataceae; genus CAYZPL01. The sequence goes on along the minus strand of CAYZPL010000105.1, from coordinate 101 downwards.
AAAATTTATGGCAATTCAATGATTGAATTGTCATTCTTTTTTCGTCTTTGATTTTTAGGAAAAAACAAACGATGTATTTATTGTTTTATCAAATTGGTATA
>CAYZPL010000104.1:4173-4426 GCA_964480415.1 uncultured Candidatus Izemoplasmatales bacterium | reverse complement strand
CTAAATGTTTCAGATCGATTTTAGAAAGTTCGTTGTAAGGTTTGCGTTTGTATTCTGTTTTCAATTCTTCGATGATGACAATCGTTTTCTTGATCTGCTTCTTCATGTAGTCGCGGATTTCCTGTTGTTCGCCTATCTGCGTTTCCAAGCTCTTAAGTTCCTTGTCGTATAGTTCCGAAGCTTTGAAGGTTTCGTTGCTCTGAAGAATCGAATAGATTTCCTTGCTTCTTTCGTCCAAGATATCCAGTTGGTT
>CAYZPL010000104.1:0-4163 GCA_964480415.1 uncultured Candidatus Izemoplasmatales bacterium | reverse complement strand
ATTTCCTCGATTTGTTCCTGATTCTGTTCTTTTGATACGGCTATCTTGTCGAGCTTCTTGTTAAGTGTGTCGATATTTTTCTTCAGATCCTCGACTTCTAATATCCTCAGGAAATATTCGTAGAATTTCTTTTGGTCTAAGTTCTTGTTGACGTCTTCATAGATGTCTTTGATGTCATTGAGGTCGACAATCTTCTTTTTGATTATCTTCAGTACCGCTTCCAGATCCTTGTATGCATGGATCGATTCCTTGATCGGTTCAATATCCAGAACTTTCTCTTCAAGCAGATATCTGTATATGAAATCCTTGACGTCTGGGATCGGTTTGAATGCCAAGGCTTTCGGTAACAACGAAAAATAGTTCTCATTAATCGATCCGAATGTCGATCTGAATCCTAGCTTCGCCTCTCTTCTGGTCATGAAGACCTTGTCGGCTGCTTTGACTTTCTTGAAATTGAGTGTGGTCAGAATCCTGCCTTCATCGTCGGTGAACATTTCTTCTCTCATTTCGTGCTTGGCTTGATAGAAGATTACTTTCGGTGCAACGATGTCGCCGAACACGTCGATGACGGTTCCTACACAGAAATATTCTTTCGAGGTCTCATCATAGAATTCAAGGGAAACATGTCCTGTGGTGTCGCCTTCGCGCAGGTACTCCTGATTGTCGATACCGAGCTTACATTTCACGTAACCGCGAAGGTCACGCTTGCTCTTTTCGTTGGCCGCCAGGTTGAAGATCTGGTCTCCGGCGGTGATCACGAAAGCGATGGCGTCGACAATGGTGCTCTTACCTGTCGCATTCTGACCTGTGACAAGAGTGTTGTTTTTGATATTAATCGTCTCATTGGCGAAGAAATGCCAGTTTATGAGTCTGATCTTAGTTAACTTCTTCATTGTCTTCACTTCCCGGTCTATCTTCGATTCTGGTTATCAGGCTGTAGACATCGTTGATCGTCTGCGTATTGATTGCAAGCAGGATTGTTGGATAAACGATGATTTTCGTATTTGATTTTGTGATGTCACCCAATGGCTCAATCAAATTGTATTTCTTGTATAGTCTCAATATTTTAATAAGATCCGTTTTGTTTATCTTCTTCTTGAGTTCTAGAGAATCATAGTATTGATGGATTTCGTCGACATTGATAATCACGTTTTCGTTGACAGAAGTCTTAACCAGATGCTGGTGAAACAAGATTCTTAGAATCAGGAGAATCAGGGTTTCTTCCTTGTTAAGTCTCAAAAGATTATTGCTGTCTCTGTGGATCAACTGGATGGCACCCTGTTCTCTGTCAAGTACGATTTCATAGTCGATGATATCCAGATACTCGTCGAAATAATGCTTGTAGCTCAAGAGGAAATAGTACATTTCCTTGTTGTCTTGTTTGTCTCTTGCCAGGAATCCGTTAGCCAAAAGCCTTGTACAGGTTCTGGAAAACAGCTTTTTCTGAGCGGCGTTTAGTTCTTCAAATTTATCAAGTATCATGATTTAAACCCCCTTATGATCTGGAAGTCGTCGAGTTCGAATTTGTCATTCTCGATTTTCGAATCCAAAGGTCTAATCCTGTAATCCATATCTTCTCCGGCATAGACCAGTACATAAAGGATCTTAAGGATCGCTTCTTCCGACATGTCGTTCTTCAAAATTTCACTGGCATTGATGTAACTGTGGTTTCCGAAATATGTCTTCAGGAATTTACCGATGACATCTTCACTGTAATTTCTTTCGAATTCTTTGTAGAATTCATCTTTCAATGCCTGGTCCGGATTGGCTCCAGATTCTTGAAGATATTGGACTTCCACATGTTTGTAGATTCCTCTAGGAGTATATAACGAATTGTTCGTTATCTGGCTGTAGTTAGCCAAGGTGAAAAGCGGTTTTAGATTTTCGAGAGCGCGTTTTGTATTGGATGTCTTGATTTCTGTGGCGGTATACGTCAATGATATAGGAGATCGAATTGTAGATATCGATCATGTCATCGATTCTCTTGTTAGCCTTGATGATTGCAAGTTCTTTGCTATCGTTGGATTTGATCATGTATTCTTTGGCGATGGCATCCATGATAACGGGACTCTCCTGATATGTTTCAAGTCTCTTGACTATCTCCAAGCGGTATTTATTGATGTTGTCGCTTGTTTTTAATCTTCTGTATGCCTGATCGACTAGTTCAACCTTGTAATTGACTAAAAGACTGATCAGATCCTTGATTTCGGAATTGTCCACAATCGACTTGATATAGTATTTGAGCCTTGAATCAAGTTTTCTTATCTCACGGATAAAAGCTGTGGTGTTTTTGTAGACTTGGTCCAAAACCATACCGTATTCGCCGTGTTCGTTGGATAATAGAGAATATACCGTATAGATATAGCCTCTGAATTCGTGTCCTTCAGACTCGTCTCCGTAAACGGAATCGTTCGAAATCTCCTTGAAAGCATCGATGATGCTGATTGCATAATCACGGAAATTAAGGATCTCGTCATAATCGTTATTGATGTCGATGTCGATCCATTCGGTTTCCTCGAATCTTCTCAGAATCTGATTCGCTCTCTCGCGATTGTTTAGAGATCTAGGGAGTTCGCCTTCTTCCAAATCCTGCTCAAGTTCTTCTTCGAGTGGATTCATCTCCAAATAATCGACGATTCTCTGTCTCGCGATTTCTTTATCCAATCCTAAAATGGAGCCTTGTTCGTATGCTTTGAACACTTCCATCAGGCAATTGACATATACTGATTGATTTTTACCACAAAATAAATTGAAAAACTGTCTTGGTACTAGATTAAAAAGTTCCATATTTTCACATCCTTAATTTTCTCTTCTGTATTCGAAGTCTCCACCTAGAAGTGACGACAACGTGCTTTCGAGCATTACCCAATCATCTCTGAAAGTGTGTAGTTCGTTTAGTCCCGTAGGAGTTATCTGGTAATAACGTCTTTCCATGCCTTTTTTATTTCTACCTTTGTAAGATGAAATCTTTCCTTCTTTCAATAGCCGCTTCAAAGCTGTATAGAGTGTGGCTTCGTTAAGTTGAATATTCTGACGGCTTACCGATTCGATTATTCTGGTCATTTCATAACCATAACTGTCGAATTTAGCCAGTATGGACAAGACTATATAATTGGTAAACCCGCGGACATATTCGCCCGAATTTGTCATTACCTCACCCCCTATATTACGTGATTATGTATTGGCTCTTTATGCCTAGCATGTTTATATTATACCTGTTTATATATAAAAAGGCAAGGGTTAATTTCAAAAAAAAGAATCCAAACATTTGGACTCATAAATTCATTGATAATTGCACGGGCTTTTTGAGAAATGATTCATTGATTTTTCTTATGTCAATAATAATACCTGTATTCTGTGTTCTTTCTTTCAAGATCTTGCTAAGTTTTTCAGCGTTGTCTGATATACATGAATAGGTAAGACCATATCTCTTTTTGTATTTTTCTTTGATGCCGGGGAAAAGCTCATCAAGTTTCTTGTAAAAAAATTCCCTTTGCCTATCTCTGAGTGTTAATCCAAAATAACCAAAAATATGATTTACTTTGTTTTGTTTAGCCAATTCGACCAAATCGCTGATATTTTCCTCTGTGTCGTTTATGTAAGGTAATATCGGATCTATGATTATGCCTGCTTTTATCCCCGCCTCGCTGAGTTTCCTTAGTGCGGCGAATCTTTTCGAGGACGGGCTGGAGAAAGGTTCAATCTTCCTTTGCAGGCTATCTGAGGCAGTCGTTATCGTCATATTGACGATCACAGATTGATTCTTGTTAAGTTCCTTGAGCAATTCGATGTCCCTCAGAATGAGATCGCTCTTGGTGATGATCGTCATTCCAAATCCATACTTGATGAAAAGTCTGATCGCATTTCTGGTAAGTTCCAGTTTCTTTTCCAAGGGATTGTAGGGATCGGACATCGAACCCATAGCGACGACGCCTTTCTTTCGTTTCGACATAAGCTCTCTTTCGAGAATATGTATCGCGTCTTTTTTTGGTTTGATATTTTCAAAGTCGTCATTGTGATAACATTCGCTGCGGCTGTCGCAATAAATGCAACCAAAAGAACAACCTCGATAGAGGTTGGTATTATAGTCCTGATAGAACCAATTATCCATGCTTCCATTCTGTCTTTGAAGTATCGTTTTCGCAATAATTTCTTCCATGGAT
>CAYZPL010000103.1:545-4428 GCA_964480415.1 uncultured Candidatus Izemoplasmatales bacterium | reverse complement strand
AAGAAGAGAGGAAAAAGGAGACATTCCTGAATTCGTGGATTCTCCGAAATTTTTTGATGTGCTTGAAAAAGCAGAGAATTGGGCTGTTGGTTTAAAAGTCGACATGATTTACAAGATGAACAAACTCGTTGAACAAGGAAAATCCAAGGAGCTTGTGGACAAGTGCGAAAAGAGGCATGTGGACCAACTGGAAGAGTTGAGTAACGACATTCTTTCAAGACCAGACGTGAGACTAGTGGCGATTGCCGGTCCATCATCTTCAGGTAAGACAACATTCGCGAACAGACTTAAACAGACTTTGGAATCAAAAGGCAGTGAGCCTTTGATGATCTCGATAGATAATTACTATCTGCCACCTGAAAAAGCGCCGCTCGATGAATTCGGCGAGCCTGACTTGGAACATATCGACTCACTTGATGTCAAATTCTTCAATGAAAACATTCTTGACTTGATAAATGGCAAGGAAGTGGCGTTGCCATACTTTGATTTCACGACCAAGGAAAGAAGATTCCATCATAAGGTCAAAGTCACATCCGACACTTTGATCATCATCGAGGGAATCCACGCACTCAATGACAGATTGTCAGAATGGATTCCAAAGGAAAAGAAATACAAGGTCTATATTTCTCCATTCACCCAGGTCAATATAGACATCAACAATCCGATTCATCTCACCGACTTAAGACTATTAAGAAGAATAGTCAGGGATTTGCAATTCAGAAATACCTCGGCGGAACAGACTTTGGCGATGTGGCCATCGGTTAGAAGAGGCGAATACCGCTGGATTTATCCGCACATCGAGAACTCGGATTTCATCTATAATTCTGAACTCACATATGAGTTCTGCGTACTTAAAAAATATTCGGAGGCTGCGCTTAGGAAGATTCCGACGGATTCAAGACATTACGTACAAGCGAACAGATTACTTAAATTCGTCAAATATTTCAGCGACATCGATTCCGATTTGGTCCCGAAGAACTCGCTCTTGCGTGAGTTTATCGGCGGCAGCATCTATGAACACTGATTCAGTGTTCTTTTTGTTTGTGAAAGCCATTTTCAATAATTCTTGTTTTATTGTTATTAAATGACTATTTTGATATAATATTTAATAGGTGAGAAAAATGGCTAAGAAAAACTATATACCTTATGGCCTTTCGGTTGAGGACGTCAACGAAAGACTGGCCAGCGGAAAACAAAATTTCGCATTGAAATCGAATCTTAAATCGGTTTGGAAGATAATCGCGGAGAATCTATTCTCATACTTCAACATGATATTGGCGCTGATCGCGCTTTTGTTGCTGTCGATAAGAAGCTATGAAAACATGTGGTTCGTCGTGATTGCTTTTTTAAATACGATGATAGGTATAGTTCAGGAATTGAAAGCCAGATCGATCATTCTCAAATTATCACTCATAACGCAAAACAAGGTCACAGTATATCGCGAGGGGTTCGATATGGAGATACCATTCGACGAGCTCGTTCTGAACGACCTCTTTTATCTTTCCTCCGGCAATCAGATAATCGCTGACGGCATCGTGGAATCAGGGACGGTATCCGTCAATGAATCTAACCTTACCGGAGAAGCAGATTTGGTTGTCAAGATCGAGGGTGACAATGTACTGTCGGGGAGTTTCGTCGTAAGTGGCGAAGCGTATATCCAGGCTACAGCAGTCGGAAAAGACAGTTATGTACAGACTCTCCAAGCAAAGGTCCAGAGTCTTTCAAAGCCTAAATCTGTAATCCTTTCTTCATTAAGAAGATTGCTTAAGATAATCGGTGTCATCATCGTTCCTTTGGGACTGATGACTTTTTACCATGCCTTTCAGATAAATTCCACTTATGACTATCTGCCGGACTTCATCGCCAATAGTGCATTATATAAGGACGCACTGAAAAAAATGGCTGGTTCGATGGTAGCAATGGTTCCGTCGGGACTGTTCTTGTTAACGACGATGACTTTCGCCAATTCCGTGATCAGGCTTTCTAAAGAAAAGACTTTGGTCCAGGAGCTTTATTCGATCGAGACTTTGGCCAGAGTCAATATGCTTTGCCTTGACAAGACCGGTACGATAACTGATGGTACAATGGCAGTGGAAGGAATCGAGATGATTGGCGAAAAAGATACAAATGCCAGTAAGCAGGAATTCAAGAAGATCACAAATATCATCGCTTCGATGAATTTCGCTCTCAATGAAAAGAATCATACTGCCGAAGCCTTGATAAACTATTTCGGCAAGAAAGAGAATCTCAAAGCCAAGAACATATTGAACTTCAATTCGCAGAACAAGTATTCCGCATGCCGCTTCAATAACGGAGCTTATGCGATTGGTGCTCCCGAAATGGTCTACAAAGGAAAGTATACGTCCATTAGAAATCAGGTAATCAAGCAAGCGAAGAAAGGCAAGAGGGTTCTATTGCTGGCGGAAATAAAAGACATCAAGAAGGATAAGATATCCGGAGCGGTCAAACCTATCGCTCTTGTCATCATAAACGACAACATCCGCGCAAGTGCGATTCAGACTATCAAAGAGTTCAATGAAGCCAATGTCAATGTCAAAGTCATTTCCGGAGATAATGCGATCACCGTTTCGGAAATCGCCAAGGGGGCAGGTATCATCGATGCCAATAAATACATATCTATGGATGAAGTAGCCGATGAAGACATCGAAGAGGCGGCTTTAAACTACAATGTATTCGGCAGGGTATCGCCAAGGCAGAAGAAACTGCTTATTGAAAGCCTGCAAGCCAACAAAAACATGGTCGCCATGATTGGTGATGGTGTCAATGATATCCTGGCGTTGAAACAAGCCGACGTCTCGATTTCTCTGGCATCAGGTACAGATGCAACCAGAAACATAAGCCACTTGGTGCTTCTGGATGACAATTTCGCGACTTTGCCCCATGTGGTAAATCATGGACGTCAGATCGTCAGCAATATGGAAAAAGCTTCGGTCTTGTATCTCGTAAAAACATTGTATACGATAATCTTGACCATCATCGTGCTCCTGACTTCGAAAATTTATCCTTTCGAACCATTGCACATGGTTGTAATTGAAACATTTATTATCGGTATTCCGTCATTCTTTATAGCCCTTGAACCAAATAAGAAGATGTTCCATGGTAGTTTTCTCAAAAATGTATTCAAGAACGTCTTGCCGGGTTCATTGATAATAATTGCCAATCTTTTATTGGTCTATTTGTTCTCGGGAGCTTTCAACATCATTTCCAATTCGGAAATTTCTACAGTCGGAATCATGGCTGCGACTTTTGCTTACTGGATGGTGCTGGTCAATGTCTGTACGCCTTTCAATACCTGGAGAACTATAATTGTCATGACTTCCGGATTGATATCGTTTGCCGCCTTTGTATTCTTCAGTAACGCTTTGCAATTGACCACTTTATCAGTGCCAAGTTTCTTATTATTATTGCTTCTTATGGAGACCACTTATATCGTCTGGTCAATCTATAAGAAAGAAATCATAAAGTTTTGGGCTTGATGGATTTTTACAGTTGTTTTTGTTATAATTATATAGTGGAGGTAGATACATATGTTTAACATTTTGCATATCTCGGCTGAATGCACACCATTCGTAAAAGTTGGTGGTCTCGCAGACGTTGTTGGAAGTCTGCCGAGCGAAGTCAAAAGATTAAGGGGAACCGAAGTCAGGGTGGTTTTGCCATTCTACAAAGCGATTCCTAAAAAATATAGAAACCGGGTTGAGGACGTGACTAGTTTCACGATCGACTTCGCTGGCGAAAAGAATGTCTATGTCGGCGTCAAATCCCTTAAGAAGGGGAATATTCTCTATTATTTCATCGATAACGAGTTTTACTTCGGTAGTCGCGACGATATTTATAATTACGGTGACGAAGCAAAGCGTTT
>CAYZPL010000103.1:0-535 GCA_964480415.1 uncultured Candidatus Izemoplasmatales bacterium | reverse complement strand
TTCAGCTATTTCCAATTGGCTGCGCTGACAGCTTTGGACAAAATTGATTTTATGCCCGATATCATACATGTCCATGACTGGCATACGGCGATGATCCCTTTGTTGATAAAAACGAAATTTGCCAAAAAGATAAAAGCAAAAACCGTACTTAGCATTCATAATCTAGCATATCAGGGAGTCTTTCCATTGCAGGATTACACCTTATTCAACATGCCATATGATTCAAGAATGGAATTCGAGGGTTTTCTTAACTTTCTGAAAGCCGGAATCATTTCCGCCGACAAAATTACGACAGTATCTAAAACCTATGGCCAGGAAATCCTTACCGACTATTTCGGATATGGAATGCAGAACCTGTTAAGAATGCGCGGACATGATCTTGTCGGTATTCTTAACGGTATAAATTACCATGAATTCAGTCCTGAAACCGATAAATACATTGCCCATAGATTTGATAAAGACAATATCAAGAAAGGTAAGCTTGAAAACAAGAAGGCTTTATTCCAAAAACTGAAAGTAGATTTCCCGCTGGATA
>CAYZPL010000102.1:0-4434 GCA_964480415.1 uncultured Candidatus Izemoplasmatales bacterium | reverse complement strand
AAAAAGGCGCAACTATATGTTGTGCCTTTTTTCTATTTTATTACAAGAATTAAGAAAATATAAAAAAACAAGTATTTATCCCCTATTAAAAAGTTTTTTATGATATAATATAAGGCTATTTGAGAGGTGTAATATGGAAGGGAAAATATTAGATTTAATCAAAGAATACGATTCGATAATTATCGCGAGACATAAATCGCCGGATTTTGACGCTTATGGGTCTCAGTTTGGATTATATTATGCATTGAAAGATAATTATCCGGATAAAAAAATATATGCAGTTGGAGATACAAACTCATTGAATTATTTTTCGGAATTGGATGATGTATCTGAAGATGTTTATAAAGAATCATTGGTTTTGATTCTTGACACGGTATCGAGCCAGATGCTAGAAGAAAGTGTGTATAAGCATCATAAGAAACTCGTTCTCATCGACCATCACAGAAACAATCCGGATATCGATTATGATCTCGCTATTCAGGAACCCGAGTCGTCTTCTTGTTCAGAAATGATAGCTTCAATGTTGTTTTCTTGGGGGTTTCATATAAACAAAGAATCAGCGCGAGCACTCTATATAGGAATCATAGGAGATACAGGAAGATTTCTTTATAACAGTACAACTCCACAGGCTTTAGAGATGGCTGCCAAATTGCTTGAGACAGGTATCGACATCCAGGAGATACACGACATGCTTTATTTAGAACCAAGAGAATCAAAAATAATCAAACACAACTTTTTCAAGAGAGTTAAGTATACGAAAAACAATGTAGCTTATGCCATTAATACAAAGGACTTTTTGGATGAATTCAATCTGACATCCAGTTATGTGAGCAGAGGGATGGTCAACCAGATGGCCGGAATGATCGAAATTCCGATCTGGGTCAATTTCACCTTCGATACAAAGACGGAAAAAATCCTTTGCGAATTCAGATCAAGAGATGTTCCCGTGGTCGATGTCGCCAAGAAATATGGCGGTGGCGGACACCTTTACGCATCCGGATGCTATTTGGATAAATGGGAACATGTCGATTTGGTGCTAAACGATCTTGATCAGATATTGGAGGAAAAGAAATGAAATTTGAGCACATCTTTAACAAGATTAAGGAATTTAAGAAGATAATCATCCATATGCATGTAAGACCTGACGGCGACTGTTATGGGTCAGGCTTCGGACTGAAAGCAATATTACAGGAAACATTTCCTGAAAAAACCGTATTTGTTGTTGGTGAAGAGGCTGACTACGTAAGTTTCTTAGGCAAACCGGACACTATCGAAGACGATGAATTCAAAGGTGCGCTTTCGTTAGTGATCGATACAGGATCGACATCCAGGGTGTTCGACAAGAGATTTAGTTTGGCTGACTACGCCATAAAAATTGATCATCATATACCGATTGAAGATTTTGGTGACTATCAATATGTCGATACATCAAGGGCGGCAACAGCCGAAATTATATGTGAGTTCTATTTGGAATACAAAGACGAACTGAAATTCAACATGGATGCCGCAAGGGCGCTTTATACGGGAATAGTAACCGATACAGGAAGATTCAGATTCCGCTCAGTGACAGCTCACACTTTCCAGGCGGTAGCATTTTTACTCGATTTTGGATTAGATTTCTTTGATGTATTATCTAAATTGGATATGAAGACGGAAAACCTTTTAAAACTCAAAGGATATGTTTTACAAAACTTTGAAAAAACACCAAACGGTGTGGCATATATTAAAATGAAGCCGGAAATCATTGAAAAATTCGAGGTATCTTTGGAAGAAGGCACATCTTTAGTCAATGAATTGTCGGTTTTGGCAGACTGCCCGGTTTGGATGTTGTTCGCTGAATATGAAGAGAATTTTGTCAGAGGCAGGCTTCGTTCAAGAGCTCCGGCAATTGACAAATTGGCCAATAAATACGACGGAGGCGGTCATAAATTGGCCTGTGGAGCCAATTTAGGAAGCTGGGATAAAGTTGATGAACTTTTGAAGGACGCTGACGAATTGGTTAGAGAATATAAGGAAAGTTTGAAATAAACGTTATATTTTCTTGAATTATTTTCTTGTTCTGTTATAATATTAGCGGTTTGAGACATATGTATGCCAGATAACCCGTTTTATTCGACGGAATGATGCAAAAAACAAAAAATTATATCAAGCATTTGCTTAAGAAATTGGCGGGATTTACAGCAAATATGCAAACTATCAAATTTTTGTATTTTTAGACTTGTATTATTTTGTTCTTTAATATATAATATTTTAAGCATTGGTAATAGAACAATTGATAATGCAGAGCAACACAATAATAGGAAATGGATGGTTGGAATGACAGATAGAAAAAATATGTCAATCATGGAATTGGCAAATGATATCTTATCTACAAACAATAAAGCTATGACTTTCGCGGATATCTATGATGCAGTATGCGAAATCAAAGGCATAAGTGAAGAAGAAAAAGCCAGCTTGATATCACAAGTATATGCGGATTTCATATCATCAGCCAAGTTCATCTATGTTGGCGATGATGAATGGGATGTCAAAGGAAGACAAGCCATCGAGCTTTGGGACAAAGACGGAGCTTATTATGATGAGTATCCTGATTTTGAAGAAGAATTAAGTCAGTTTGAAGATTCGGATGAAGATTTCGATATTGAAGATGAAGACCTCGAGGAAGACGAAGATGAAGACGAAGACGAAGATGAAGAGGAAGATGAAAGTACTTACGAACACGATTTCGATTTGGATGATGAAGACGAAGAAGATCTTGACGAAGACATGGAAGACGACATGGACAATGAGCTCATGGAAGAATTCAAAGAAGATTTAGATGACGAAGACAACATGTATGATGATTTCGATAGCGAAGACGAAGATTACGTCGAAGACGAAGAAGATTTGGTTCCCGAGGAAGAGGAAAGCGAAGGCGAAAGCGAAAGCGAAGACTTTGACGACGAAGAATATAACGAATACATGGATGACTACGAAAAAATGTATGATGATTAATTGAAATATTAATTAATATTTGATATAATCTATAAGAGCCTAAAAAAGGGTTCTCCAAAACGGGGAACCCTTTATTTTTTGTGGAGGTAATTATGTCACAAACAAAATTCATATTTGTTACAGGCGGTGTCGTCTCAAGCTTGGGAAAGGGAATCGCCGCGGCTTCTTTGGGTAGATTGCTTAAGAACAAAGGATTGAAAGTCTTCATGCTGAAATTGGATCCGTACATCAATGTCGATCCGGGTACGATGTCCCCTTATCAACACGGAGAGGTTTTTGTGACCGACGATGGTGGTGAAACCGATCTTGATCTCGGCCATTACGAAAGATTCATAGATGAAAACCTGTCAGGAGAATCATCAATTACCGCAGGTAAGATCTATCAATCGGTGATCTCCAAAGAAAGGAAAGGAGATTATCTGGGTGGAACCGTTCAGGTGATTCCCCATATTACAGACGAAATTAAATCAAGGTTGGTAAAATTGGCAAAGGATTACAAAGCCGATGTTTTGATAACAGAAATAGGCGGAACTGTCGGAGATATAGAATCATTACCGTTCTTAGAAGCGATCAGACAGATGCGAAGAGACTTTGGGCATAAAAATACTCTTTATATTCACAATACCTTGGTTCCATATTTAGAAACCACAGGAGAACTCAAAACAAAACCGACACAACATAGCGTCAAAGAATTAAGATCTCTTGGTATCACTCCGGATGCTATAATACTTCGGACCACTAAACATATAAGCAATGCCATCAGAGAAAAGATTGCACTTTTCTGTGATGTGGAAAAAGAAGCGGTTATCGAATGCGAAGATGTCGATGTGTTATATGAAGTAATAATCAACCTAAAAAAAGAGAAATTAGATAGTTTGGTATGCAAACATTTGGAACTGCCGCAAATCGAAAGCGACATTTCTGTATTTGAAAATCTAGTCAGCGAGATTAAAAATCTTAAGGAAAAAGTAACTATAGCTCTGGTAGGAAAATATGTAAGTCTTCATGATGCATATTTGTCAGTTGGGGAAGCACTCAAGCACGCTGGATATAAACATAAAGTAGAAGTAAATGTCAAATGGATTAACTCGAGTGAAGTTGATGAAAATAGCGTAAATAGGCTATTTACCGGTATAGATGGTATACTGATTCCAGGAGGATTTGGAACTAGGGGAATAGAGGGCAAAATTATTGCCATAAAATATGCCAGAGAAAAAGGGGTTCCATTTTTGGGACTTTGTCTTGGCATGCAATTAGCTGTTATTGAGTATGCCAGAAATGTTTGCGGATTAGTCGGAGCGGATTCGACAGAATTCAATTCCCAGACAAGATATAATGTCATAGACTATTTGAAGGATCAATATTCAGGAATTGATTTTGGAGGGACTTTGCGATTGGGATTGTACAATTGCAAACTAATGGACAACACCATGGCTAAAA
>CAYZPL010000101.1:1492-4497 GCA_964480415.1 uncultured Candidatus Izemoplasmatales bacterium | reverse complement strand
CGCAATGCGAACATGTCGGTCCGTACATATATATGTAATATGTGCCTGAACTCATATCAAGCTGTTTGTTTATATCGGTTATCGCCATGCTGGAGAAATCCGAATAATCATATGGTTTTGCGGTGGTACCTGTATATTGTGTTGTAGTAGTCAGACTACAAGCAGATAAAGACAATACTAAAACGAACGATAATACCAATATTATTTTCCTAATCATGTAAATCACTTTCCTTTTTGTGTTTTGTCCCCTGTATTATTACCCTTTCACCTTTTCGTGTTTGATAAGATGCGAAACTCGTTTATAAATGATTATTACGATGATGCTATCGAGAATTCCTTTCAGTAGATTAAATGGAACGACCGCGAACAACATGAATGTGAACAGATTCTTGACCAAAGGATTGACAAGCGATCCCAGATAAACGAAACTGTTGACTGTATAATGCGTCTCAGGTGTCGAATATACGATTGCATAGAGCGGCAAAAGCACGAATGCGTTCAACAAGGCTCCTACTACTGCCATCGTCAACGTACCAACAAACATGCCGATGATTGCATTTTTTCTTGATTTATTATGGAAGTAAATCAAACTCGCAGGTACAACCAAGGATATTCCTACCAGAAAATTCGCCAATTCACCGATGCCGAAAGCGTTGATCCCCGTCAAAAACATATGTACAATGTTCTTGATGGCTTCAATAATGATACCGACCAAAGGCCCGAAAGCGAACGCTCCGATCAAGACCGGTATCTCCGATAAATCGATCTTATAGAAATCCGGCAAGAATGGCAACGGTATCTCCAAAAACATCAATGCCGTCGCTAAACTGCTCAATATTCCTATCACTGCGATTTTTCTGATATTCTTCTTTTTTTGCATGCTTCTCCTCCAATAAAAACACCTGATATACAGGTATCCATCAGAACAGAAGAACTTCTACCATCCAGACTTTACTGTCGGTCTAGGAGTTTCACCTAATCAGCCAAGAGGCTCGCGGACTATCACCGCCGGTCGGGAAATAATCCCTGCCCTGAAGTTTCACCTAATTATATTTAATCTTTTTGAAAATGTCAACCGATAACAATGTTTTTTGCGACTGCGCGCAACAACGAACCGTCCATACCTTTGATTTTGAGCGGCAGGGCGATGAAATCGACTACTTCCGTCAACTTGTCGAGATTGGTAAGATTCTCGACGATCGTGATGTTACTTCCAAGCAGATCGTGATGCATCTCAAGCATGTCTTTTGAGTCGTGATAAACAACTGTCGGTGAATCGCAACCGAAGACGTCGATACCGTTTTTGACGAGAAACGGAAAGAGACTTTGTTCGAATTTCGGCTGGTTGTAATATTCTTCCTGATTGACAAGCTTCGCATGTCCCAGATCCACAAGCAGGATTTTGCTTTTGTATCCGGCTTGTTCATAAGCCGTTATTATGTCTTTTGTCAGACAGACGTTGTCAATTACTCTCGGTCTCACGACATTGGCTTTCCCGATCATTTTGGAAATCGGGAAATCTTCGCTTCTTTCTTCTGTTTCCAACATATGCGACTTGAAATCCATGTGGGTGCCCACATGCATGTTTATATTCACAGTCTTCATATTGAATCTGTCTTTGGCGATGGTTTTGATCTGTTCGATTTCCACCTGCGAATCGCCGGGATAAACGAGATAGTTTTCATCTATCTCGATACTGAGGTCAATCCATTTTTCCATTTGCATCACCAATTTAATTATATCATCATAAACAAAAAAGGTTGAAATAATCAACCTTATTTTATTGGTTTTACGTGCCAGATCATTTCAGAATATTCCTTGACTGACCTGTCGGAGCTGAAGACGCCGCTTTTCGCGATATTCATGATTGCCATCTTCGCCCAGGTTTTTTTGTCTCTATAAGCCGCACATGCTTTTCTCTGCGCAAGTTTGTAAGCGTGATAATCCTTCAAAACGAAATATCTGTCGTTATAAACCAATTTGTCAAATATCTCCTTGAACTCGTTTCTGTCAACGTCTTCGAAATAGCCGTTTACCAGTTGGTCGAGAAGCATTCTGACCTCGGGATCATTTTCATATATCTCTTTCGGATTATATCCGCCGTTTTTGTAATAATTGTTGACTTCATTTGCTTTGAGTCCGAAGATGAAGATGTTGTCGTCGCCGACAAGATCGTGGATCTCGACGTTGGCGCCGTCAAGTGTACCGAGTGTGACCGCTCCATTCATCATGAATTTCATGTTTCCGGTTCCGCTGGCTTCTTTGGAAGCGGTCGAAATCTGTTCGGAAACATCGCACGCCGGCATGATCATCTCGGCATATGACACGTTATAATTCTCGACGAAAACGACTTTCAGGAATTTGTTCGTGTCGGGATCGTTGTTGACTTTCTTCGCGATCGTGTTTATCAGTTTGATGACTTTCTTCGCGAAATAGTAAGTACCTGCGGCTTTGGCACCGAAGATATAGGTATGCGGATAGTAGAACTCGCGGTATTCCGCATCATTCTTCAATGCATCGTATACGCTTAGGATATGCAATGCGTTGAGCAGTTGTCTCTTGTATTCATGAAGTCTCTTGACCTGGATGTCGAAAATCGAGTTAGGATCGATTTTGAGCCCTTGTTCTTTGAATATTCTTTCAGCCAAAGCCTTCTTCTTCGCAAGTTTCACTTCCATGAACTGGTTCTGGAATTCCTCGTTGTCGGCGAAAGGAATCAGTTTTTCCAATTCCTCGAGATTCTTCTCGAATCCGTTGCCGATTCTTGAACGGATCAGATCCGCTAGTTCCTGGTTTGAATAAAGCAACCATCTTCTATGGGTCACGCCATTCGTCACGTTATGGAATTTTTCCGGATAAAGATCATAGAAATCCTTCATTTCGATCTTTTCGAGTATTTCCGTATGGAGTTTGGCAACACCATTGACCGAGAAACTTGTGACGATGCAGAGGTTGGCCATTCTGACTTGTCCGTCACCGATTATGGCAAGCTTGTTGATGAGTTC
>CAYZPL010000101.1:0-1392 GCA_964480415.1 uncultured Candidatus Izemoplasmatales bacterium | reverse complement strand
CAGATTCTTCAAGGTTCCGTATTTCTCTTTATGCTTGTTGGTGATGTTTCTGATGCCTGCGGCAGCCAGAAAATATTGTTGTTTCAGTCTTAATTGCTTGCCTTCCAAAGTCGTGTCGTCCGGATAAAGGAACCCGGAGATCTGACGTAATGATGTCTCATATTCCAAAGGCGAGATATTCTCAGGGTATTTCTTTGAAGGTTCGGCGCTCCAAAGTCTCAAATTGTTGACCATACCGTTATGGTTTCCGATGATCGGAACCTCATACGGAACGGCTTTGATGTATTCTGCAGGATGATAGACGAATTTTCCTTCTTCATATCCTACATAGCCGAAAAACGGAATGTCCACCGAATCCTCTTCTCTTCTTATCTCCCAGACATAACCGTCGTTAAGCCAGTTGTCAGGTCTTTCCTCCTGATAGCCGTTGTAGATTTTCTGACGGAAAAGTCCGTAACGGTATCTGATGCATTCGCCGTCGCCGACTATGTTCATGGAAGCCATCGAATCCAGATAACAAGCCGCTAGCCTTCCCAAACCGCCATTGCCTAATCCAGGATCGGATTCGAATTCCTCAGCTTCGTTAAGATCGAATCCCATCTCGTTGAATCCGGCTTCACAGACATCTTTGAGGCCGAGACTGATGATATTGTTCGTGATCAGTCTTCCCAAAAGAAACTCCACCGAGAAATAAAACACTTTCTTGATGTTCTTCTTTTCCACCAGCGCGTTGGTTTTCATCCAATCACTGCCGATTTCTTCCCTGACCAATGTGCCAAGGATGTTGTATCTTTCCCTGACCGTCGATTCTTCTATGTTTTTATAATAAGTCTTCTTCAGTCTTTCCTTGAAGGCTTTTTGAAAACTTTCTTTCGTTTTGAAAATTCCTGTTCTCATTCGTAACACCTCACAAAATATTATACCACTTTTATGTATAAAAAACGGTCTTGAGATTATGTGACCGTTTTCCTATTATATTATTTCGTATAATTCGACATATCCTTTTGCCATCCGTTCCAGCGAGAAGCTTGATCCCATGGCGTTTTTGATAAGCTGTTTCCAGTCTTCAGGATTGTTTTGAAACAACTGGTATGCGTTTTGGATTTGGAAGACAAGGTCGCGATAATCGTAGTTGTAGAATTTGAATCCGTTGCCGTGCTTGCTGGAGGCATCGTAGTTATCGACCGTGTCGTTCAGACCACCGGTCTGCCTGACGATCGGAATCGTTCCGTATTTCAACGCGATCATCTGACCGATGCCGCAAGGTTCATATCTCGAAGGCATCAGGAACGCATCGGCCCCTGCATAGATGAAACTCGGTTTGGTGGCGTCGTATTCCAGATTCAGACTGACTCTGTCAGGATACATGTCTTTAAGCTTTTGGAGACTCTG
>CAYZPL010000100.1:0-4518 GCA_964480415.1 uncultured Candidatus Izemoplasmatales bacterium | reverse complement strand
TAAGTTTCTTTCCGCGAGCATGGACTTCCAAGATTTCCTGTCTGCCCTTGATATCTGGCTTGCCGACGTAAACTCTTCTATCGAAACGGCCCGGTCTCATAAGCGCAGGGTCAAGGATGTCAACTCTGTTGGTTGCGGCGATTACGATTACTCCGGAATTATGTCCGAATCCGTCCATTTCAACCAATAATTGGTTCAAAGTTTGTTCTCTTTCATCATGTCCACCACCAAGTCCGGTGCCTCTTTGTCTACCGACTGCGTCGATTTCATCGATAAAGAGAATACATGGCGAATGTTGTTTTGCGGTCTTGAACATGTCTCTTACTCTGGAAGCTCCGACTCCGACAAACATTTCCAAGAAGTCTGAACCGGATACGAAGTAGAATGGTACATTCGCTTCACCGGCAACTGCTCTTGCGATCAATGTTTTACCAGTTCCCGGAGGGCCTACCAGCAGCACACCTTTAGGGATTCTTGCGCCGATGTCGACATATTTTTTAGGATTTTTCAAGAAATCGATGATTTCTGTAAGTTCCTCTTTTTCTTCATCCGCGGCTGCGACGTCTTTAAACGTTGTCTTCTGGTTTTTGCTGATTCTTGCACGGCTCTTTCCGAAATCGAACGCTTGTTTATTGGCGTTGTTTCCGCCACGCATCATGAATATCAACATAACCACGACACCAACGATCAACAGAACCGGTATAATGATGTTTAGCAAATTGTATGTAGAACCAGGTGTCAGATTGAACTGGATGTCGTTCGCAGGATTCCCGTCCGTGTTGATGTTATAAATCAAAACCTCGATATTGTTATAATCAGTATCGTTGGCGATGTAGGTAACATATTGTATATTTTTTCCATTATTGTCTGTTTGTACCAATTCACCTGTGATTTTATACATACGATAATTGAGATCGCCAGGCATTACTGTCACGTCGACAGTCTTGATTTTATCGCTTTGCAAATATGTAATGAATTGATCGTTTCTTAATTCCTGAGTGGTACTGGTGTTTCCCCAAAAGTAAAATATAGAGATCACAATCACTACAAGAACTGCAATCATCAATAGGTTTGAAGTGCGGTTTTCAAATGGCTTTTTCTGAGGCTGTTTAGCTGCTGCCATATAAATCCTCCTTTAATTTCTAAGTGGTTATTTGTAGATTTTTTCCTTTAGTATACCAACGTATGGTAGGTTTCGATATAATTCCTTGTAATCCAGTCCGAATCCGACTACGAATTCCTTAGGAATAGTAACTCCGACATATTTCGGGTTAAGGTCGACTTCCCTGCCTTCAGGTTTGTCTAGCAGGGTCACGACTTCTACAGATTCTGCTCCTCGGTATTTTAGAAGTTCTTTGATTACGCTTATCGTTTTTCCGGTGTCTACTATGTCTTCGGCAATAAGCACATGTCTGTCTTTGACAGGTATATCCAAATCCCTGGTGATTTTGACATCACCGGAAGATGCGGTACCACCATGATAGCTTTGTACTCCCATTAATTCTATTTCACAGTATAGATCCAAATGTTTCATCAACTCGGCCATGAAAGGCATGCAGCCTTTAAGCAAACCGACGACAATCAGATTTTTTCCTTGATAATCTTCAGTAATTCTTTTTCCAAGTCTCTTGCTGATGGCTTGGATTTCTTCTTGGGATACAAGAACTCTCTCTATGTCTTTATCCAACATGAAACTCACCCCTTCTTGTAGACTAGATATAATGTTTCATTACCATGCGTTTCTTTACTATAATGTTTTGGAACCCATAATATTTCATTTTCTTTGCTTAGAACCAAGGGCAAGGTATCCCGCTCCGTTATCGGAACTTTTTTGTCAATAAAAATGTCTTTGATTTTTTTTGTGCCGGCTGGGGTTTCTACGCGATCCCCGGCGCGTCTGTTTCTGATTGTTAATGGAAATATTTGGTCTAGATTATTATAACATAGTTTATATATATTGCCACTATATTTAGTAGCATTTTTGGTAATTAAAATCAATTGACCGCCACCCAAACTGATTGTTGAGGGCGAATCCACGCTAATTTCATAGTCGGCAACTACATTGGGACTACTCTGGATATATAGATTGTCGTAGCTTTTGTAGATGTATAAATCGGATCCGAATTCGAACTCGACATGCGGCTTCTCACTACCTGCCAAGGATAAGATATCCATAAAGTTCACATAACTAAGTTCTAGTGTGTTATCTGTTTGTATGTTCACAATACGTTTGATGACTTCAATTTGCAGAATTTTGTCTAGACCCAATAGACTTGCACAACTTATGATATGAGAATCATTTTCAGTTACCAGATTGTCTTCAATAAATTTGAGAGCTGACTTCTCGATAAAATCATAGGAAAATGTCAGATATTCGGAAAATTGCATGATTTTATCTAAATATTTAGGATTCTCCTTTTCTAGCAAAGGTAGAATGTTATGTCTGAATCTGTTTCTTGTATAGTCATCTTTGGCGTTCGATTCATCTTCCCTAAAAGCGATGTTGTTAGCTTTTTGGTATTCCGAAATTTCTTTTCTGGAGATATCGAGCATCGGTCTGATAACTTTCAGGTCTTTGTATTTGGTCGTTTCAAGTATTCCGCGATAGCCTTCAAGCGACGAACCTCTCACAAGGCGCATAAGAACCGTTTCCGCATTGTCGTTTTTATTATGAGCCAAAACCAATTTGTTAATACCGTATTCTTTAGCTACGTTATAAAAGAACTCATATCTCAGAGTCCTTGCGTAATTGTGAAAGTTGTCATTATCGGTATATGTAAGCGCCTTGGAAACAAAAGGAATGTCAAGTTTATCACAGACATCTTTCACAAAATCACAGTCTTGCGAACTGGTTTTTCTCTTTTGATGATCCACGTGTGCCACCATAAGTTTGAGTTTCATGGTTTCAGCCAGATTGTATATGATGTCCAGCAAAACCATTGAATCGATACCCCCGCTTATTGCCAATAGTAAATTATCGGTTTTTTCTATTAAATTCGAATGAAAATTTTTAAGCAAGGGTATCAACTCCTAGTTATTTTTTTAAGCAATAGCAAATTATGTTTGGTTTATGATTAATATCTGCATTTACTTATTAAAATAAGAAGAGGAAAGAATGAAGTTAAGAAAATTTTAACAAGTGAATGTGATATCTCTATGTTGAATGTGTTAATATTAACAAAGGTTTAATTTTGGTTGTATTTCTGGTATAATATATTTTGAACGAGGTGTGAATATGAAAGAAATAATTTTGGCAAGCAAATCTCCGAGAAGAAGAGAACTTATGAATATGCTCAAAGTCAAATTCAAATCGGTTTCATCAGAAATCGAAGAGAAAATCGATATGACTTTGACGTTCGACGAAATGGTTATGGATTTGGCTTTTCAAAAAGCTTTGCATGTTTTTAAAAATAAACAGGACGCGATCGTTCTAGGATTTGATACAATCGTCGTCATCGACGACATGATTCTCGGCAAACCCAAAGATGAAGAAGAAGCCAAGCATTATCTGAAAATTTTGTCGGGTAACACACACATAGTATATACCGGATGCACGATTTTAACAAAAGAGTTCTCCAAATCATTCTATTCGAAGGCAGAGGTCTTTTTCGCGAAGCTCACAGATGAAGAAATAGATGAGTACATCGCGACAGGAGAGCCGATGGACAAAGCAGGAGCTTATGGTATCCAAGGCTATGGATCTGTTTTCGTCGAGGGGATCCGTGGTGACTATTATGCGATTATGGGTTTCCCGGTATCGAGATTATACAAAGAACTCAAGCCGCTTCTTGAAGAACAATGATATATTCCGGCTTGTAATAATATCTAATGATATTATATCACTTTACAAAATTCTTTTAAATGGCAAAGATTTTTCTTGCTTTATACTTAAGAGTTTGATATAATACTTTTGCTATAAACTTACTATGATTATCAGATCATGGCAGAAGGAGAAAGAGAAAATGAAAAAAGATATCCATCCAAAATATCATAAGATCACAGTTACTTGTACAACTTGCGGAAATACTTTCGAAACCGGATCTACAGAAAAAGAAATCAAAGTTGATACATGTTCAAACTGCCATCCATTCTACACAGGAAAGCAAAAATTCATCGCAGCAGCAGGTAGAATCGATAAATTCAATAAAAAGTATGGTATTAAAGAAGAAGAAAATAAATAAAAGCCAAAAACCAATGGCTTTTTTTATTGCCTTTTTGGTATAATTTTAATAGATAAAACTATTATGGGGAGACTATTATGTATATAAAACAGAAAGATGGCTGGATCGAAGTAATAACCGGTCCGATGTTTGCCGGCAAAACCGAAGAATTGATTAGAAGAATCAGAAGATTGGAATATGCAAAACAGAATATTCTTGTGTTCAAACCGACGATAGATGACAGATATTCTAATAATGAAGTTGTGTCACACGACCACAGCAAGACCAAATCCATCAACATAACCACCGCGAAAGAGATTCTTGATTATGTCGACAATTATACAGAGGTAGTCGCAAT
>CAYZPL010000099.1:0-4564 GCA_964480415.1 uncultured Candidatus Izemoplasmatales bacterium | reverse complement strand
TTCTGTGGATGTTGGATGCGAAGGTCGAGATGATGATTCTACCGTCGATTGATTCGAACATCTCCTTGATGGTTTCAGCAACGACTTTTTCCGAGATGGTGAAATCTTCTAGTTCCGCATTGGTTGAATCAGAGAGAAGGCAAAGCACGCCTTCCTCACCGATCTGTGCCATTCTTTGATAGTCTGAATCTGTGCCCGTCGGCGAAAAGTCGAATTTAAAATCACCAGTGTGAACAATTGCCCCTTGTGGTGTTTTTATTCTGATTCCGAACGAATCGGGAATCGAATGGTTCGTCCTGAAAAAAGAGACGGAAAGATTTTCAAAATCAATTACAGAGTCTTCCTTGTATTCGCTTAGGATTTCCGTATCGCCAGTATGCTCTTCAAGTTTGGCTTTTATCAAGCCGTGGCTTAGTCCTGATGCATAAATAACAGGTATTTTTACCTGTCTGATCAAAAACGGGATTCCACCGATGTGATCCTCATGTCCGTGACTTATGATAAGTGCTTTGACCTTATCTTGATTTTCAATAAGATAAGAGTAGTCCGGAATGACGTAATCGATGCCCATTAGATATTCGTCTGGAAATAAAAGGCCAGAGTCAATTATCAATATTTCATGCTTATATTGGACGCAGTACATGTTTTTGCCGACCTCACCTAATCCGCCTAACGCAAAAACCAAGACTTCGTCTTTAATGCTTTTACTACTATCCATAAATATTCCTTTCATAACTGATAGGTTTTATCACATACAATTATATATTAAAACAATATTATATGCAATTATAAAAGCGTAATTCAGGTAATGAAAACACTTTTATATCTTTATACATAAAAATAAAAATGATATAATTGTTTAAAAAGGAGGTAATTGTATGATTGCGAAAGTACTAGTCGATATAAAATCGAAAAACGTAGACAAGACATATGATTATATAATTCCTCCGGAATTTGAAAAAATCATTGAAATCGGGGCCAGAGTCATCGTACCTTTCGGAACCAGAAAAATCATGGGATTCTGCCTTGAGATCTCCAAGACCTCCGACTATGCGAAAGAACTGAAAGAACTGATAACAGTAATAGATGTCGAATCGTATCTATCCGAGGATTTGATTGATCTTGCAAGGCAGTTGAGAGCCGAAATGTCGACATTGTTGATAACGATACTTGAAACCATGCTGCCGGCAGCGCTTAAAGTGGTGTACAAACCGAAACTGAAAGTAGTTGACAAGGAAAAACTTAGCGAGAACATTTCAAGTCTTTTTGCATATACTGATCAATTGCTCCTTGAAAGCATACCGAAGGAACTATACGATGAACTTCAGAAAGACATCAAGAACAATAGTATAAAGCAGATCTATGATATTGAAAAAAGAAACCAGTCACTTACCAAGAAATATGCTGAACTGGTTGAAAGAGAATATGACAGATTATCAGAAAAGCAAACATTATTGATCGAATATCTGAAGAAGAAACCCGAGCATCGCGAGAATATCAAAACCATAACCGTTGAGCTGGGAATCACAGTATCGGTCATCAACACCTTGGAAAAACACGGTTATCTAAAAGTATATCAAAAAGAAGTATATAGGAAGGTAGAACCGATCAAGGCGGTTCAAGATAAAGAGATAGTTCTGAATCAGGAACAGACCGAGGCATACAATAAAGTCATGGCAAAACTTGATGAGAACCAGATTTTTCTCCTTCATGGTGTGACAGGTTCCGGCAAGACGGAAATCTACATCAAAGTTATCGAGCAAGTGATCAAAAATAAAAAGACTGTAATCTTTCTTGTGCCGGAAATATCATTGACTCCGATGATGATGGCGAGGTTCAAAGCGAAGTTCGGATCCGATGTCGCTATGCTTCATTCGGGACTATCCGTATTGGAGAAATACGATGAATGGCGAAGAATCTCGAAAGGAGAAGCCAAGATTGTCATCGGTGCCAGAAGTGCTTGTTTCGCACCTGTGAAAAATCTCGGCTTGGTCGTAGTCGACGAATGTCATGAATCGACTTACAAACAGGACGTGAATCCGAAATATTACGCGGTAGACGTTTTGAAGATCAGAGCGAAGGTATTCGGCTGCCCGGTTATTTTGGGTTCTGCGACTCCGAACATCGAATCATATGCAAGATACTCAAGAGGATATTACGAGCTCTTAGAACTCAAAAATCGTGCATTGGACTCGAAAATGCCGAACATCGAAGTGATTGACATGAAAGAAGAATTCAAAAAAGGTAACAATTCCTCTTTCTCGGAAAAACTGATCGCGGAGATCGGAAACAGATTGAACAAGAAAGAACAAGTGATATTGCTATTGAACAGAAGAGGGCATTCGAACTTCGTCATCTGCAGAAACTGCGGATACGTGTTCACCTGTGAGAATTGTGATATATCTCTTACATATCACGAGTATTCACATAATTTGAAATGTCACTACTGTAATCATGAAGAACCCGTTCCAAAAGAATGCAAGAGATGTCATTCGACCGATTTGAGATTCATGGGAACCGGAACTCAAAAGGTTGAATATGAACTCAAGGAGCTCTTCCCGGAAGCCAATATAATTCGCATGGACAACGATACAACGAGAAAAAAGAACGCTCATGAAAAATTATTGAATCAATTCGGCAAGAATGGAGATATTCTTATTGGGACACAAATGATTGCCAAGGGATTGGACTTTCCGAGAGTCACTCTTGTAGGGATAATCCAAGCCGACAACAATCTATATGTCCCCGACTTCAGAGCACCGGAAAAAACCTTCCAACTAATCATGCAGGTTTCCGGCCGGTCGGGAAGAAGAAATATACCAGGAAATGTCATAATACAAGCATTTAACCCGGATCATTATGCAATCAGATTCGCTTGTGATAATGATTATCATGGTTTTTATGAACATGAAATGAGAATCAGAAAGATCGCAAAATATGCACCGTTCTATTTTTTGACGGAACTAACCATCATAGGCAAAAACATGAGAGACATTTTCTATATGGGAATGGAAATAGTCAAATACATGAAACGGAATCTTTCAAAGAATGCTATCGTGTTGGGACCGGCGGTGCCGATCGTCAACAGGATCAACAATCGTTACCGTTGCAACATCATCATCAAATATCGTGAAGAGCCTGACATCGATAAGGTACTATATGAAGTCGGTAACAATTACGGTGATGAAGACAGTTTTGTATCGATTGACAGATTTCCGAATGTGGGGTAGGTGAACTTATGAATATCTGTTTTATGGGCAGCATGGATTTCGCTGTTCCGATCCTTGAAGGATTGAATGAAAAATTTAAAGTCAAATTGGTTGTGACACAACCGGACAAACCTTTCGGTAGAAAGAAACTACTTAAGGCGACTCCGGTGAAAGAGGCGGCGCTCGAATTGGGATTGCCGCTATTTCAACCTGAACGAATCAAAATTGATAACGAAGAGATTATGAAACTTGATTTTGACTATATCATCGTTGCCGCATATGGACAGATCATTCCCGAGTCGATCCTTTTTCATGCCAAACATCAGGCGATAAATGTACATGCGTCATTATTGCCGAAGTACAGAGGCGGATCGCCGATGCACAGAGCAATTCAAAACGGAGATCAAATGACAGGCGTCACCATAATGCACATGGTCAAGAAAATGGATGCCGGTGACATACTAGCTCAGAGAGAATGCAGGATAGAAGAATTGGATAATGTTGCACTTCTTGAAGAAAAGCTGTCAATCTTAGGGAGAGACTTGTTGCTGGAAACCATCGCAAAGATGGAAAAGGGATTGGTTACACCGACTCCACAGAATCCGGAAGAAGTGACCTACGCCTGGAACATCAAAAGGGAAGAGGAAAAAATTGATTTCACATTATCCGCAAAGAGTATTTTCGACCATGTCAGAGCCTTTAATCCGTGGCCACTTACCTATGCAACGATTAATGGACAGAAAATCAAAATATATGCCGTTGAGCATATCGAAGAGAATCTTTCAGAAAAGCCTGGAGAAATAGTCAAAGTCGACAAAGATGATGTCTATGTGCAAACTGGAAACGGATTGATTATAATCAAGGAATTGCAGTTGGCAGGCAAGAAGAAAATGGACATAATCAGTTTCCTAAACGGTGCCGGTAAAAAGCTGTTTGAGCTCCATAATATGTTTGAATAGAGTTTATTAAAATATTCATATATGGTATAATTATAATTTAGGTAATAGAAATTTAATTAATATATTTTTAGCGAGGTAGAAGAAATGAATCGAGACAAAAATTTGTTTTCACGTGATGAGATGCTCAGAATGAACATCGAAAAACTCAGAAGCAGAGGAGTAGAAGTAGACGATATCGCAAAAATAGCATATAGCCAACAATCGAAATGGAACGATCATATTTCATATAATGACTGTTTGGAATCCGTCGAAAAGATTCTATCGCTTAGAGATGTGTTCCATATTCTGCAACTCGGAGCGGAGATCGACAGACTTACCGAAGCTCATGCTTTTGAGGGACCTATCCAATCTGTGTTGGAATCCGATCTTGGTATGTTCGGAATCGACGAATTGTTC
>CAYZPL010000098.1:0-4582 GCA_964480415.1 uncultured Candidatus Izemoplasmatales bacterium | reverse complement strand
CCATGCTTTACAGCGGCGACGTGATCGACCTGTCGATGATCGACGGTGTGAAAGTCGACAAACATTCAACTGGTGGCGTCGGCGACAAGACTACTTTGGTCTTAGGACCGCTGGTGGCTTCTTTAGGCGCTAAACTCGCAAAGCTCTCAGGTAGAGGTTTAGGGCATACGGGCGGTACTTTGGACAAAATGGAATCAATCGAGGGAATGAACATCAATCTCTCTGAAGAACAATTCATCAAACAAGTACAAGATATAAACATAGCCGTTGCGGGCCAGACGAAAAGCATCTGCCCGGCGGATAAATTACTATATGCACTGAGAGACGTTACGGGAACCGTACCTTCGATCCCTTTGATCGCCTCAAGCATCATGTCCAAAAAGCTGGCAAGCGGCGCTGACGTGATCTGTCTCGACGTCAAGATCGGGGACGGAGCCTTCATGAAGACTTTGGATGACGCCAGGGAATTGTCCAAAATCATGGTTGCGATCGGCAAAGCCTTCGGTAAGAAAGTCTATGCTTTCATCACAAGTATGGACCAACCATTAGGACATGCAGTCGGAAACAGACTTGAAGTCAAAGAAGTGATCGATGCGTTACAAGGCAAAGGGCCTGAAGACTTGCAGCAACTTTGTCTGGAGATTGCCGGATACATGCTCTATTTCGCCGAAAAGGCAGAATCTGTAGAAGATGCAAAAAAACTTGCGTTCGAGCAACTTGAAAACGGCAAGGCGTTGGCGAAATTCTATGAATTCATCAATGCCCAAGGCGGCCACATTGAAAGTCTAGAAGATTTCATAAAAGTCAACGAGGTCATACCATACAAAGCTAAACAAACGGGATACATTAAGCGGATCAAAGCCAAAGACATCGGCTTGGCGTCGATGAAACTCGGCGGCGGCAGAGCCGTGAAAGAAGATGTCATCGACCCGATGGTGGGAATCGTCCTAAAACACAAGATCGGGGATTATGTCGAAGTCGGCGAAACGCTTTGCGATATCTACGCCAACAAACCGCTTAGCGAAGACGTACTCGAAAATCTTGATGACGCCTATATCATCGTTAATGAAAAAATCGAGAAACCGGATATCATTTTAGAAATCGTTTCATAAAAAAATAAATGCGACTCAATCGAGTCGCTTATTTATAAAAACAATTTGATTGATATTTCCATCCGATGTGTTATAATATTCATGTGTTGAACAAGGGGAGCTTGGAGAACCAGGCTGAGAGTATAACTATTATCTGTTATAGACCTTACCTGATCTGGATAATGCCAGCGTAGGAGTATACTTTTACTTATTGGGTCCCTTGAAAAGGGACTTTTTTCGTCCCTTTGATGAAAAGGAGAAAAATATGAAAAACAAGAAGTTACAAATCCAGACGATCGTCGAGGTCAGCGTCTTTTCCGCCGTCGCCGTCGTTTTGGAAGTTATTTTCGGCATGATCTATCAGATGCCTTGGGGCGGAACCATCAGTCTGGCGATGTTGCCGATATTCATCGTCGCGGTAAGAAGAGGACTTGTGCCGGGAATCATCGCCGGTATCGTGTTCGGCGTCATCCAGTCGTTGATCTTCCCCTTCGTCATCTCGGCGTTGCAGTATGTGATGGATTATATTGTCACATTTGCTGTATTGGGTTTTGCGGCACTTGTAAGCGGAGCTTTGACCAGTGCCAAGAAATTCGCCTATGCTATTCTGATAGGGAGTTTTTTCAGACTCATATCCGCAACCATTACAGGTGTGATATTCTGGAAAACCTACATACCTGGAGAGATGGCGCAAATCGATGGTGCATTCCACACCGGTTTCGCCACTGCATTCTCGAACAATGCCGGCCTTATCATCGGTTCACTGATCTATAACGCAATTTATCTTGTGCCTTCCGCAATTCTTTGCATTATCGTTGGAATCCTGCTTGTAAAGCGTCAGATCATCCAATACCGACTGGCATAAAACCTTTAGAAACAAGGATAAGATACATAAATTAGCACTCATTTGTTGACAGTGCTAATTTTTATGTTATAATAGGTATTGAGCATAACAGAGGAGGTATATATATATGAATAAGGAGACAAGAGAATTTAAGACCGAATCAAAGAAACTACTTGAGTTGATGATTCACTCCATCTATACGAACAAGGAGATTTTTCTTCGCGAACTAATTTCGAACGCATCGGATGCGATCGACAAGTATCATCTAAAAAGTTTGGAAGACGACAAACTTGAAAAACGCAACGATTACGAGATCCATCTGGAAATCGACAAGAAGAACCGCAAACTGAGAATCACTGACAACGGCATCGGCATGACCTATGATGAACTTGTGGAAAACATCGGTACGATCGCCAAGAGCGGAACTTTGGAATTTCTTAATTCGATGAAGAAGAAAGACGTCAATTCCGAAGATCTGATCGGACAGTTCGGTGTCGGATTCTATTCGGCTTTCATGGTAGCGAACAAAGTGGAAGTCATAACCAAATCAGCTTACAGCGATGTGGCATATAAATGGGTTTCTTCCGGTGAAGAGGATTTCACCATCGAGGAAACCGAAAAAGATAAAGTCGGAACGGAAATCATACTTTCCGTGAGAAAGAATGAGAAAGATGAAAAATACGATGATTTTCTCGAAGCATACAAAATCCGTTCCCTAGTCAAGAAATATTCCGACTATGTGAAATATCCGATCACCATGGAAAGAGAAAAAACGATTCCACGTCTTGATGATGACGGTAACGAGATTGAAGACGAATACGATACCGTCATCGAAGACGAGACCATCAATGAGATGACGCCGATCTGGCAGAAAAACAAAAAAGAAGTAAAGGATGAGGAACTCAACGAATTTTATAAATCACAGTATTATGACTACAACGATCCGATGTTCACGATTTGGACAAACGTCGAGGGTGCACTTACGTACAAATCGATTGTGTTCATACCGGGAAAAGCGCCTAACAACCTTTATTCCGACAAATATGAGAAAGGTCTGCAGTTGTATGCCAAAGGCGTGTTCGTCATGGGCAAGTGCAAAGAACTGGTTCCCGACTATCTTAGATTCATCAAGGGTCTGGTTGTTTCTCCTGATCTTAATCTCAACATCTCGAGAGAGATTTTGCAGCATAACCGCCAATTGACGAAGATCCAGAAGAATCTGGAAAAGAAGATAATCAACGAACTGTCGAAGACACTCAAGAACGATAGGGAGAAATACGAGAAATTCTGGAAGGAATTCGGCGTCAATATCAAATACGGCGTCTACGACACTTTCGGAGAAAAGAAGGACCTGCTTAAAGACATCATCCTGTTCGAGACCGTCAATGAAGAAAAAATGGTCACAATCAAGGAATACGTAGACAAGATGCCTAAGGACCAGACAGAGATATATTATGGCTCCGGTTCTTCGAAAGACGCTATCAAAGTCTCGCCACAGATGGATCTTTTGAAATCAAAAGGATATGACGTATTGGTATTGACGGACGAGATCGATGAATTCATGATCAGCATTCTCGGAGAATATGACAAAAAACAATTCAAGTCGATAAACCAAGGCGATCTCAACATCGCGGACGAAAAAGAGAAAGAGATTATAAAAGATCTTGAAACCAAGAACCAAAGTTTGCTTGAAAGGATAAAATCAGCCTTGAAGGGCGAAGTCGACGACGTCAAGCTTTCCACAAGACTCACCGAATCACCTGTCTGTCTTGTCAGCGGCGAAGGACTTTCCTTCGAAATGGAGAAAGTCATCAACCAGTTGCCTGGAGACAAGACGATGAAAGCCAAGAAGATTCTGGAAATAAATCCGCAGCACGAATTGTTCAAAGCCATCGAGAAATTGTATCTCGCAAACAATGAAGCAGTTGACGATTACGCGGAAGTGCTTTACAATCAGGCATTGCTGATCGAAGGACTAGGTATCAAGGATCCCGTCGGATTCTCAAATAAGATGGTGAAACTGCTGATCAAAGCGGCAGAGAACCAGATCGGAAGTGAACCGGATGAACAAAAGTCTGGAAATAGCGAAGAATGAGCTTCAGTGGCTGACAAATGATTATAAGGCGAAGCCACAGCATTCCCGTAACAAATTCCAAGAACAATTGAAATATGAAATAATCTATAATCGCAAGAAAACCATTTTGACTTTTACATTCATATACATGCCTAAAGAAGAAGCGCTGGCATTCGCATATGAATACAAAGCGGTTGATAAAAACAGCGATAAATATGAAAAACATCGTTTCTCGGATGTCCTTCAGGATATTGAATTGCCTGGCATCGATATTGATGATGTCAAAAGACTCAAGCACAATATCGGCTACGAGAAGGTAGACGGTGCCATCAAAGGATCATTGTCTCCGACGACTCAGGCTATCACCTATACTGAAGTGATTAAAAGGAATATCGCCACCATTTTCGACTACGGCAAAGAAATAAAATGAAACAGACCTTTAAAGTCAGATTGACAACAAACCTGATTTTAAAGGTCTTTTATTTACAGTATGATTAAACAGCCATTCTGGATGCTCTATATATATACATTTGACTTGCGACTGGTCTTGATGATTACAACAAAATACATCTT
>CAYZPL010000097.1:0-4629 GCA_964480415.1 uncultured Candidatus Izemoplasmatales bacterium | reverse complement strand
ATAACAAGATTGTTTTGGTTTGATAGAAACAAGTCGTTTGATTTGACGATGACCAATCCCGGCGAATCGGTTTTTTCAATTTTAAGCGTGTCAAAAAGATCAACTTTAGCGTTAATCATTTCCACATAATGATATCCGTCTCTGGTCGCTCCTACCACATTGATAAAAAGATTTACTTTAGCGTAAGCTTTTTTGATTATCATTTTCTCACCCCGAATTTTATATTTCCTTTTGATTAAAAAAATAAATATATAGTAATATTTTAGCACATAAACCGGTTTTTGAATGGTTTTTACAGTAAATTGATGGTCAGAACGTCAAATGCCGAGATTTTTTCCAATGTCGTCAGCGTAATCATTTTATCGTTGAAATCCAATTTTCTTATTTTTCCATAAGTCGTTTTGATATAGCCGGAATCGTAATACAACAACTCGATTTCGCATTTTGTGATTATCGCATCCTTCAAACGCCTGTTCATGATCTCGAAATCATCGTCGCTCAGCACCGGCTTTGGGCGCTTCCTAAGTCGGAGCTGCATTTCTTTCAACATGGAACTGTATCCGTCTAAAGCGTCGAATGCACTCCATTTTATTATCCCTCTATCCACGTATATTTCAGGCATGATGTCCACCTATCATATCGTTTCTCGCTTTGATAGTAGAAGATTCCAATTCGCTGGAAGCGCGATTGACGCTATTCTTTCCATATTTTTCTTTGATTTCATCAAGCGCCGAAAAAACGGCTCTTTCCCTGATTACGCTGTTTATGTCTTCGAAAAGACTTATTTGATATCCTTCGTTGTCGACAAGATTGGCAGCGGCTATCCTGACGACTCTTATCGGTGATCCGTCATAAAATCTATCGAACAATTGTAGGCATGCTCTATAAACGTGGGATTCATTGTGGGTCGGCTGTGATAATTTCATCTGTCTACCGAACCCGCCTCCGACATCTTTGGAATATGCGAGCCCGAAATGGATGGTTTTCGCACTTTTCTTGCCGATGCGCAGACGCCTGCAGATATCATCGATCATTTCACGGATAATCTGGAATATTTCCGGTTTAAAGTAGTCATGAAACAAAGTTTGTCCGATTCCATAGCTTTTGGTTATCGGCTTTATATTCATTTTCTGCTGAATCAGGCTCATGTCTATTCCGTGACTATGGTAATATAATTCCTCACCGATAATACCGAATTTTTTCTTTAATTTCTTTACATCAAATTTGGCCAGATCTTCAACTTTGAAAATACCCAACGAATTCAGGTTTCTTTCCATGTTGTTGCCGATGCCCCACATTTTCGATAGCGGAGTCACCGGCCATAATTTTGTAGGCAGATCCTGATAATCCCATTTTGCGATGAAGTCCGCGGAATGTTTTGATTCGATATCCAAAGCGAGTTTCGCTATCAACATATTCGGACCGATGCCGCAAGTGGAATATATTTTTGTTTCATCATATATCACTTTCATGATTGATTTCGCCAATTCGTAGTCTGTCATTTTATAATATGAAAGATATTCGGTGAAATCCATGAAAACCTCGTCGATAGAATAGACATAGATGTCGTTTTCCGAGATATATCTAAGATAAATTTCGATGATTTTTGTAGAATATTCCAGGTACCTTTCCATTTTGGGCTTTCGGTAGATGATATCGATATTTTTTGGTAATTCGTAAATGCGGCAGCGACTGGGTACGCCCAACTTTCTCAAGTACGGCGAAACCGCTAGAACAATGGAGCCTCCTCCGCGTTCCTTATCCGCAACAACCAGAGGTGTAGTGAAAGGATTTAGTCCAGATATGGCGCATTCTACCGATGCATAAAAACTTTTGAGATCAATACATAAAATGTTTTTTCTGAGTTTATATTCTTCCATTTCAGCACCTCCTTTAAAAATATTATACACTTGTTTCGCCTTAAAAAATACTATTTTATATGATTTCCATATATAAAAAAAACAGATTATATTTGTTTAGAAAATTACTAAAAAATATAAACTGTTTCATTGATATTTTTATTTAACAGCCATATGGATTCTTATTGTCATAAGTTTCTCTATTTAAACTGTTTTGATGCTTGAATTAGGTATGAATATTTGGATGGTGGTGCCTACACCTTCGGTGCTGTCTAGCTCGATATGCCCATCATAATTCAGGACAATGTGCTTGACTATCGAAAGACCGAGTCCTGTGCCTCCTGTCGATTTGCTTCTTGCCTTGTCTACTCTGAAAAATCTTTCAAAAATACGCGCCTGGGAGGCGTTTGGAATTCCGATACCGTCATCCTTGATTTCGATGACCAGCTTTTCATTGTCCTGCGATATATTTACCCAGACATTGCCTGATTGCTTTCCGTATTTTATTGCATTTTCGATTAGATTCTTTAACAATTGATACATCTGATCATAATTGGCGTTTATGAACAGATCGGTTGTATCAAAATGTAACATCACATTGTTTTTCTCTGCAAGTATTCTTAGATTGCCGTTCACTTCAAGTAATATTTTTGCCAAATTGATGTTTTGTTTCTGTTTCGCCTGTTCTTGGTTCTCATATCTGGATAATGTAAGCATATCCATGACAAGATTGTTCATGCGCTTCGCTTCTTCGGCGATTTTATTCGCCAAATCAATGATAGTTTCTTTATCTTTTGCCATGCCTTCGGATATGATTTCAGAAAAACCGAGTATCGAAGTCAACGGAGATTTGAGTTCGTGAGAAGCGTTGACAAAGAATTCCTTCTTTAGCATATCAATGTTCTTTATAGCGGTAATATCTGAAAACATGATGATAACACTTGATTGATTAAGCCAATTTTCTTCCAGATAATTTACCGAGACGGCATAATATTCTTCATCAATATTCAAAATGGTATTGGTGCTTATTCCTGATTCGAACGCTTTCTCAATCGCATTCTGGATTTCGGAATTTCGGAACAAGTATCGATAATCCTTATTGATGTTCATGTCAATGTTGAAGTGAAAAAGATCTTTCAGATATTGATTCAACAAGACGATTTTTCCATCCTTGTCCAAAATGCATATACCTTGATTCATATGTTCCAATAGGAAATCGTTTTTTTGTTTTTCAGATTTGAGCGATGAAATATTAGCAGAAATATTCTTGTTGATATCATTAATCTCACGAATCAAATCATTGATTTCCTCCGGGTTTTCAACAGGATATATCTGTGAGTATTCTCCCTCGTTCACGCTTCGTAAAATATTCTTGATATCCACCAACGGACGAAGACTTCTCTTGACCAGAAGATTGGTAGACAACATGGATAAAATTGCGATGATAATTCCTATTGTGATTGTTATCCCCAGAAAATCATTCAAAAAAGGAGCCACAGATTTAATTGGAATCGCAACTCTCACAAAATCTCCGCTATCTAGCTTATTAGCCAAATACATCATATCGGTATTATACGCCGCAGAGCGCCTGATATAGACATTTCCCAAATCATTGAATTCCGGGTTATCCAGATGTGTATCTAGCGTCCCTGACAGTGAATCAGCTACAACAATACCGTCTTGATTTATAAAAGTAATTCGAAGGTAGCTACTTATGTTTTCATAATTGGTTATAATTTCAGCCTTTGATATTCCCGAATTGTAATCGGATTTTACAATCTCCATGTATTGTTGTAAATTCAATTTTGTCACATTGTTGATATTGTTTCTCGCAAGCAAAGTCGCCCCTACAATAAAGATTCCAAGGGAGACGATAATCATTAAAATGAATTCAAGATTCAATTTTCTTTTCATAATATAAATTTATATCCTACTCCCCGGATCGTTTCAATAGCTTGGTGTTCCACTCCGGCATCTTTGAGTTTCTTTCTTAAATCCTTTATATGCACATCTAGGGTCCTGGTCTCGCCAATGAAACTATAACCCCATATTAAATGAAGCAGTTGTTCTCTGTTTACTACCGTACCATGATTCCTGATTAAAAATTCTAACAATTCGAATTGTTTTTTTGTCAACATTATTTCATTCTCTTTGTATTTACATTGATGATTCTTTATATCGAGTGTCAACTCTTCAATTGTCAACATATCGCGGTCGTCATAATTGTGAGCCCTTCTCAATAAAGCGTTAATGCGGCTTATCAGTTCTAAAACCCCAAAAGGTTTGATGAGATAATCGTCAGCCCCGGTGTCTAGACCGATCACTTTGTCAATTTCACTTATTTTCGCGGAAACGATCATTATCGGAATTCTCTTAAGTTCTTCATTTTTCTTGATTGTCTTTATTATCTCCAAACCATCAATGTCAGGCAACATTATATCCAGCAGAAAAAGATCTGGTTTCTTAACTTTAAGTTCTTGATAGAGCGATTTTGCACTATCAAAAATTCTAACATCCAGATTTGAGTTTTGTAAAGCGATTTTAAATACGTTTTGGATATTCAAATCATCTTCAACTGAATATATAAGTGGTTTTGTCATGATACATCTCCTTACTTATGTTCGCCAGTAATTGAAAAGATAACCCATTCAGCTATATTAACTGCATGATCTCCTATTCTTTCGAGATATTTTGTTACCATCATTAAATAGATTGCATAATCAGCATCAATATTGTTCTCTCTGATCGCTTCGGCAACGATCTGCTTTAC
>CAYZPL010000096.1:0-4664 GCA_964480415.1 uncultured Candidatus Izemoplasmatales bacterium | reverse complement strand
GATGTCTACTGAATCTGGAAAAGTCTTTTTCTTTGATAACCCCTTTGATTACGATAATCGGTTACGATGCGGCCAGTGAAGTGGTAAAAACAGCGCAAAAAGAGAAAAAAACCATCAAACAAGTATTGGTTGAGAGGAAGTTTTTCACGGAAGAAGAACTGGAAAATTTATTGGATCCACATAAAATAACCCAGCCGGGAGTGGCCAAGAGGTGATAGGATGAGCATGAATCAGACTCCAAGAGGCAATCGAACGCATATAGCGATTTTCGGAAGAAGAAACGCAGGAAAAAGCAGTGTGATAAACGCATTGACAAATCAGAGCATATCCTTGGTCAGCGAAGTGGCTGGAACAACCACTGATCCCGTTTTCAAAAGCATGGAGATTTTACCTTTGGGACCGGTCGTGTTGATTGACACCGCCGGGATCGACGATGTCGGCGAACTTGGTGCACTAAGAGTGGAAAGAACCTACGATGTCATAAACAAGGCCGATATCGGAATTATCGTATTCGACTATACCCAGAATGATTTCCAGAATGAACAGGAATTGATTGCTGAATTCAAAAAAAGAAGCAAACCATATCTCCTAGTGGCCAATAAAAAGGACTTGAGTGAAGAAAACAAGGATTTCACCACTGCATTCAAAAATGATATCATATATTTAATAAGCGCATTGGAAAAAACAGGTATTTTCGAACTGAAAGAAGCAATCGGGAATGCGATCAAAATCGAGAAAGAGAAATTCCAGATCGTCGGAGACTTGATAAACCCGGGAGAAATCATCGTGCTTGTAACTCCGATTGATAAAGCGGCACCCAAAGGAAGGCTGATCCTTCCTCAGCAACAGGTCATCCGCGATATCCTTGAAAGCGACGCCATCGCTGTCGTCACCAAAGAGCACGAATTGCGAGAGACTTTGGAAAATCTTAAGAAAAAACCCGCACTTGTCATCACCGATTCTCAAGTTTTCCTTAAAGTGAGCGCAGATACACCGAAAGATATCAGACTGACAAGTTTCAGCATCCTTTACGCCAGAAACAAAGGCGATCTGAATGAACTGGTAAAAGGCGCCTTGGCGATCGACAGACTTGAAAGCGGAGATAAGATCCTCATCAGCGAAGGTTGTACCCATCATAGACAAAGCGATGATATCGGAACGGTGAAGATACCAAGATGGCTAAGACAATACACTGGCAAGGACTTCACTTTCCTTCATAGTAGCGGATATGGATTCCCGAAAGAAATGGACGATGTGAAATTGGTGGTTCATTGTGGAGCCTGCATGTTGAATAAAGCCGAAATGATGAGCAGGATCAAACAGGTTACGGACAGAAATATCCCAATAGTGAATTATGGGGTTTTGATTTCATATGTACAGGGCATTTTCAATCGGGCATTAGAGCCTTTCCCTTATGCAAAGATTTTGTATGAAGAAGACAAAAACGACCATGTTGGGTGATTTGACGGTTATCGAAAGTAAGAAACGGTGAATAAATATTCATCAAATCCCAAAGATATAATAATAAAGGCCTTAGCGGGTCTTTTTTTATATATAAAAATATATAAAAGAAAAGTTGACATTGCCTATGTTTTTCTTTATAATTATGTTGTTGCATGACAAAGGAGGTAAAAAATTAATTTGTTCAATTTTTGTCAATTCCAGCAAAAGCAGAATTGAAATCCGAAAGACATGAATTATGGTATATTGAACTTTATAAACGGGATTACCGTAATTCGAAAACTGTCTTTTAATCGTCGCAGATGTATTTAAAAAAAAACGGGTTTTTTATATCACACAAGGAGGAGCTATTAATGATATTAAGAGAGGTACTTGGAAAGTATCCCAAAAAGCCGGAATATCTAATTGAAATATTACTTGAATATCAGAAGTCAACCGAAAATAATTATATACCACGGGAAGACGTTGACTCTATTGCTAAATATTTAGGTATTCCATCAAGCAGGGTGTGCTCAGTCATATCTTTTTATACGTTGTTAACAACAGAAGCAAGAGGCAAATACGTAGTGCAGGTCTGTAAGGACGTGCCTTGTTTTGTGAATGGTGGACCTACAATCCTACAGAAATTGGAAGAGGTCTTAGGAGTAAAAGAAGGGGAAACAACCAAAGATTTCTTATTCACATTGGAAATCACGGAATGTCTTGGACAATGCAATCAATCTCCGACAATGAGAATCAATGATAAGGTATATGTCGGTTTAACCCCGGAAAAAGTCGAAGAAGTTATTACAGGTTTGCGAGGTGAAGCGAAATGATAGAAATGAAATTGGTTTCAAAGCGTTTCGACGTTGTCGATCCTCATTCAATCGATTCCTATATGGAACATGAAGGATATGTTGCTTTGAAAAAAGCATTCACGATGAAGCCTGTCCAAGTGATCGACGAAATAGAAAAGTCAAAACTCAGAGGTAGAGGCGGGGCTGGATTCCCTGGTTATATCAAAGCGAGAGGTTTGGCACAAGAATCAGGTTACAAATACCTGGTCTGCAATGCGGACGAAGGCGAACCTGGTAATTTCAAGGATCGTTTCCTGATGGAAAAGGATCCGCACCAAATTATCGAAGGCATGGTGATTATGGCGTATGCGACTGGCGCATGCCATGGTTATCTTTATATACGTGGCGAATATGATAACGCCATTGAAATTATGAAAGCGACAATTAAAGCAGCAGAAGAAAAAGGATTCC
This sequence comes from uncultured Candidatus Izemoplasmatales bacterium, assembly GCA_964480415.1. GTDB lineage: Bacteria > Bacillota_I > Bacilli_A > Izemoplasmatales > Hujiaoplasmataceae > CAYZPL01. Next base: position 1,956 of record CAYZPL010000096.1, on the reverse strand, counting down.
TAGGAATTGATATATTAGGCAAAGGTTTCGATTTTAATATAGAAGTCAGAACTGGAGCCGGATCATATGTGTGCGGAGAAGAACTTTCCATGCTTGAATCTATCGAGGGAAAACCTGCCAGATCAAGAGCGAAACCGCCTTATCCTACACAAAAAGGCATATTTGAAAGGCCGACGTTGATCAACAATGTCGAAACATTCGCGAATTTACCGTTCATAGTCAAAAATGGCGGAACCGCGTTTGCGAAAATCGGTACTGCATCATCAACGGGAACAAAATTAATCAGTTTGTCAGGAAACGTAAATAACAGGGGCGTATATGAAGTTCCGTTCGGAACCACATTGAACCAGGTTATTTCTGAACTTGGAAAAGGTATCAAAGACGGAAGAAAGATAAAATATGTTCAATTGGGCGGAGCATCTGGCCCGATCATTCCTAACGACATGTTGGATATGAGCATCGATTTCGACAGATTCGACGAGTTTTCAAGCAAGACTGGATCCGGCGCGATCATCGTGATCGACGATCGTTTTGATCTGTTCGATTTGCTTATGGTCAACATGGAATTCTTCCTTCACGAATCATGTGGTAAATGCACTCCGTGCAGAGAAGGCCATATCCAAGTTGTAAATATAATCAACAAATTTAAAAGTCGCGTAGCTACAAAAGCAGATTTAGAGACCTTGGAATTACTTGCGAATGTTATTACAGATACTTCACTTTGCGGTTTGGGACAAACCTCAATGACATCTATTCTGACCACTCTAAAATTCTTCCGCGATGAGTATTTGGCGAGAATGGGGGAATAGAAAATGGTAAATCTGAAAATAAACAATATAAATGTCCAAGTAGAAGAAAATACCACTGTATTGGAAGCTGCGAGAAAATATCATATAGATATCCCGACATTATGTAACTATCCTGATCTGGGAATCAATTCAGAATGCCGTATGTGCATTGTGGAAATAGATGGCCAGAAAAAAATGCCTACATCTTGTTCGACTCCTGTAAGAGAAGGAATGGACATCAAGACCAACTCTGACAGAGTAATTACTGCAAGAAAGACTATTTTGGAATTGTTGCTTGCAAATCATGAAGCGAATTGTACGGCTTGCCCGAAGAATCTGAATTGTGAACTGCAAGATCTTGCCAACCAACTGGGAGTGGAAGACAGAAGATTCCCAACGGTACTTGAACTTGAACCTATCGATGATAACAATCCTGTTCTGGTAAGAAATATCAATAAATGTATTAAATGCGGCAGATGTATCGATGTATGTAACAACATCCAAAACGTTGGCGTTTTGGACTACATGAACAGAAGCAACAAAACAGTAATAACACCTGCTTTCGGCAAATATCTATCAGATGAAATGTGTACATATTGCGGACAATGCGCGAACGTATGTCCGGTTGGAGCCATCGTCGAAAAAGACGAAACTCAAAGAGTATGGGACGCAATCAGCAACAAAGACATGGAAGTAATCGTTCAGACAGCTCCTGCAGTCAGAGTTTCATTAGGCGAAGCTTTGGGAATGGATCGCGGTGCGATCGTTACTGAAAAATTGGTCACAGCATTAAAATATCTTGGCTTTGATAAAGTATATGACACGGATTTCACAGCCGACTTGACAATTATCGAGGAAGGCAACGAACTTATTCAAAGACTAACAACCGGTGGAACATTGCCGATGATCACTTCTTGCTGTCCAGGTTGGATCAACTATGCGGAAATAAATTATCCGGAAATCCTTCCTCATTTATCATCATGTAAATCTCCGCAACAGATGTTCGGAGCATTGGCAAAATCATATTACGCGGATAAAATGGACATCGATCCTAAGAAACTTTTTGTCGTTTCGATTATGCCATGTACCGCGAAGAAATATGAAGCCGGAAGACCTGAGATGAGTGTTGACGGGGAAGATCCTGATGTCGATGTTGTTCTCACAACTA
>CAYZPL010000095.1:0-4692 GCA_964480415.1 uncultured Candidatus Izemoplasmatales bacterium | reverse complement strand
ATCTGTTGGATAAAACAGCGGCGGCGATTATCGCTTCGTCCTTGATATGGACGCCGTGATGGGTCTCGAATCTGTCTTTCAAACCTCTGATGATCGATATCGTGTCTTCGACTGAAGGTTCGTCTATCAATACTTTCTGGAATCTTCTTTCAAGCGCGTTGTCTTTGTCGATATATTTTCTGTATTCGTTGAGAGTAGTGGCACCGATACAGTGGAGTTCGCCTCTGGCAAGCATCGGTTTCAACATGTTGGAGGCGTCCATGGCACCTTCGGTCCTACCGGCTCCGACGATCATGTGGATTTCGTCGATGAACAGGACGATATTGCCCTCGGACTCTTTGATCTTCTTGAGAACGGCTTTAAGCCTTTCTTCGAATTCACCTCTGTATTTGGCACCGGCAAGCAGACTTGCCAGGTCTAGTTCATAGATGACTTTCTCTCTTAACCCGAGTGGAACGTCCTTGTCGACGATTCTTGTCGCAAGCCCTTCGATGATAGCTGTTTTGCCGACACCGGGTTCTCCTATCAGCACAGGATTGTTCTTGGTACGTCTTGATAGAATCTTGATTATACGTCTGATTTCTTCATCTCTACCGATAACAGGATCGATTTTTCCTGTCTTCACTTCCTCGTTGATATTTCTACCGAATTTGTCTAACACGTTTGGATCGTTTTCATAGTTTGGTGGTTGTTGGAAATTCATAAAAAATCTCTCCTTTCCTTATCATTAAGTATATTATAACGCTTTATATTAGCACTGTCAATGATAGAGTGCTAACTATTTTTCGTTATCGGGAAATTAATTGTATTTTTAGGCGAAAACTGTTATAATTTTCTTGTAAAAAATAATGCTTCGGAGGGATAAAATGCAAGAACTGAAGACTGATTTGTTAATCATCGGTGCCGGACCGGGTGGATATGTCGCAGCGATTTACGCGGCCAGAAAAGGGATTGATGTGACACTTGTCGATGCTAAGGAAATCGGTGGGACCTGTCTCAATGCCGGATGCATCCCGACAAAAGCGTTGGTCAAGTCAGCGGAACTTTTCCATGAGATAAGGGAATCAGAGAAATATGGCATAATGGTAGAAGATGCAAAAATCGATTTGGGTAAAGTGATCGACCGCAAAGACGAGATCAAGAACAAACTGGTTTCAGGAATCGAATTCCTGCTCAATAAGCATGGAGTTAGAATAATCAAGGGATACGCAAGCTTCCTTAACAACGAAAGTGTCTTGGTCAAGAACGAAGAAGAATTGGTCGTAAGTGCGAAAGATATAATCATCGCAACGGGTTCGGTAACCAAACATCTGAACATACCCGGAATTGGTTCAGAACTTGTCATCGATTCCGAGGCATTGCTAAACAACAGAAAGCTACCAGGGACTTTGAATATAATCGGTGGGGGAATCATCGGTATGGAATTCGCCTTCATCTATGCATCAATGGGAGTCAAGGTCAACGTGATCGAATTCCTGCCGAAGATATTACCACTTGTGGACAAGGAACTCAGTAATAGGCTTTTACGTTTTGCTAAGCAACTGAATATCGACATATATACGAATTCACAAGTCACAAGGATCGAAACCGAAAAAGATAAGGCGAAAGTTTTCTTTACAAAGAAGGATAAGGAGTTCGTCCTTGAAGCGGACCTTGTCCTAGAAGCGGTAGGAAGAACACCAAATGTGAAGGGACTCGGACTAGAAAACACTTCAATCGAATTTGACGAGAGAAACAATATCCAAGTCAATTCTAAGATGGAGACTAACGTCAAACATATCTATGCCATCGGCGACGTGACAGGTATCATGCAGCTGGCACATGTAGCATCCCATCAGGGAATAACAGCAGTAAAGAATATACTGGGTAATGAAACGAATATGAATTATGATGCTGTACCGTCTGTGATCTTCACGATGCCGACGATCGCGACCTGTGGAATCAGCGAGGAACAAGCCAAGGAAAAAGGTATCGAAATCGATGTCGTAAAGGTGCCTTTCGCCGCTAATGCCAAAGCATTGATCATGGATTCCGAGACCGGATACCTTAAGCTTATCAGGGACAGCGAAACCAAGAAACTTATCGGTGCCATGGTTTTCGGTAAAGATGCGGAGAATCTGATTGCATCCCTTACATTGGCGATTTCCACCAATATAAGCACAGAAGCTTTAAAGGAGACAATCTTCGCACATCCGACGATACAGGAACTTGTTCACGAAGCTGCGCTTGGCCTAGACCTTGAAGCCATTCATTTCATAGAATAGGGGAATATACGCAAGTCTCTTTGCTCAAATACAACTAAACAAAAAACATGATATCCATAGGTATCGTGTTCTTTTTATAGTAATTTTTACATAGAATTAGCATGAAAATATGATAATTAATGATATAATATAATGGAAAACGAGAAGGAGGAATAGCCTTGATATATCTAGATTATAGCGCAACGACTAAAGCCGATTCCAAAGTGCTTGACGAATTCAAGACATACAACTATATGTATTTCGCAAATGCCAATTCTGTACATGCACTTGGAAAAATAGCCGAAGCGGCTATCAATAATTCCTCAGAAAGAATATTGGAACTTATAGGTTCGGAAAAACATGAAATCATTTATACTTCCGGAGCTACAGAATCTAACAACCTGGCAATAAAGGGCATCGCCCTTAAATACCAGGGTTTTGGTAAACATATAATCACATCATATTTCGAACATTCATCCGTGGTCAGTTGCCTTAACTATCTGACAAGGCTCGGGTTTAAAGTCGATTTCGTCGAGAGCGACGAATTTGGTCGGATTAGCCCTGAAGCGGTCAAAAAATTGATAACCGACGAAACCATTCTGGTGACTATCGCAGCGATAAATTCGGAAACCGGTCTGATCCAGGATGTAGATTCCATCGGCAAGATGCTAAGCGAGTATGAGAACATCCATTTCCATTCGGATATGACACAGGCTTTCGGTAAGACTGATATCGACATCAGCTATATAGATCTGGTTTCCTTTTCAGCACATAAGTTCTATGGAATCAAAGGCATCGGCGGTTTGTTTGTCAGAAAAGGCACAAAATTGGAACCGGTCATCCATGGTGGAAGATCTACGACTATGTATCGAGCCGGAACACCAGCGACACCGCTGATTCTCAGTTTGGCTTATTCTTTGGATCTCGCTTATCGAAATCTTGACAGCAAGTTGGAAACGATTAAGGAAATACATGATTATCTGATCGGAAAACTGCAAGCTATGGATTCAATACATATCAACTCCAACGAATATTCGATACCACAGATCGTGAACGTAAGTTTTACTAAGATACTTGCGCACGACCTTCACAAATATCTCTCGGACAGGGAGATATATATCTCGACCCAGACGGCATGCGCATCTGATAGATCTTTTTCACAGACGATAAAGCGGATCACAGGCTCCGATTTGTATGCGGAAACCTCAGTTAGAATCTCGCTTTCGCATTTCACCACGAAGTCTGAGATCGATGAACTCATCAAAACCATCAACGAGGCTTTGTCGCAATGAAGATAACAAGAATCACCGCAATGTGGTGTACCAGTTGTCTGGTGATGAAAGGCCGTTGGGAGAAAATATTCAAGAACCATCCGGAAATTGCAATCACGGATTACGATTTCGATGAGGACGAAGCTATAATCAGAGATCTTAATGTAGGTAAAACCTTACCGGTTTTGATCGTCTATCTGGGTGGAGTCGAAAAAACACGCATCATCGGGGAAAAAACTAAAAAACAATTGTCACAAATAATTGGAGATTTGCTTAATGAAACTGATTAGAAAAATTCTTTTTGTGATTGTTATCGGGCTTATCATAACCTCGTTCACAATAACCGCAAAAGCAGCTGACAATATCACTGTCTATCTATTCTACAACGACACATGTATCGATTGCCATGATGAGATGGACTATCTACAAAGCATCGAATCGGAATATCCGAACGTCACGTTCGTATATCTTGAATCGGTAGATCCGGCAAACACCGCAAACATTGCCTTGTTCCACAAAGTGGCACAGGCTTTCGACAAGAGCGGCTTAACACCGTTTCTTGTGATTGGCGGTATGAGTTATGTGGGTTGGAATGCAGACGTACAGGCAGACATACCGAAAACGATCGAATATTACCAGACCCATACTTATACTGATCTTGTGCAGATGATCAATAACGGAGATACCGTTTCACAGAATCTGTTCGAAACCCTTCCTAAAGATACTGTACACATTCCTTTGATCGGTGAAGTAAACATCGGTTCTTTCTCATTGCTTCTAGGAGCCATCGTCATCGGTTTTGTCGATGGATTCAATCCATGCGCGATGTGGATATTACTGTTCCTTTTGACGATGCTGATCAATTCCAAAGACAGGAAGAGGATGTGGATCATCGGTCTTACTTTCATATTGACATCCGGAGTCGTATATGCCATCATCATGTTCATCTGGCTGAAAGTAGCATCGATCATCACGGCGATAGCATGGATGCGAATGGCGATAGGCGCCGTCGCGGTCTTGCTTGGAATCTACAGTGGCTATACTTTCTTCAAATCGCTTAAAGACGATACCGGCTGTGAAGTCACGGGAGAAGTAAGACGGAAGAAACTGATGGAAAAAATGAAGGATATCGTCAAGAAGCAAAGCCTTTGGCTGGCGATAGGCGGTGTCATCGTTCT
>CAYZPL010000094.1:0-4699 GCA_964480415.1 uncultured Candidatus Izemoplasmatales bacterium | reverse complement strand
AAGCAACTTGGTATGTTATTCATACTTCATGAAATTTCAGTATTCATCGAAGTATCTTTATTCGTGCATCTTTTCCTAGGTGGCGCGACCGGAGGAATAACGGGCGTTCTTGTGTTCATGCTCAAGTACGCAGCGGTATACACCTTCGCAAATCTTATTTCTAATGTTAATGGTCGTTTCAAAATTGATCAAGTTGTCAAATTCTTCTACAAATGGCCACTATTAATGGCTGTGACTCAAGCAATCATAGCAATCTATTTTGGATGGGTGATATGATATGAAAAGTACAAAATTTACACCGGTTCCGATGTCGAAACCGGAAATCGATAGAAAATGGTGGGAAATCGGAGATTTCTTCAGAAGAAACTCTTTATGGCTGCTAATGTATTGTACAGGTTGCTGCGCGATTGAATTACCACCATCGATGACATCAGCTTATGATATGGAGCGTATCGGTATGGGGCCGATGGCTACACCTAGACAGGCGGATATATTGCTTGTATCCGGATATCTGTCACTGAAAACATTGAGAAGGCTGATTTACTCTTATGAACAAATGGGTGAACCGAGATACGTTGTCGCATTGGGTTCTTGTCCAGTCAACGGGGGCATCTATCATGATTCACATGCGGTCATCAATCAGCTGGATCAATATGTGCCAGTTGACGTATATGTCGCAGGATGCATGCCGAATCCGGAATCCGTAATTAACGGATTTGTCGATTTGATGCATCAAATCAAAACGAAGACCGCAAACGGTTGGCAAAGATATCGAGATAATTACGAGTGGTTCAAACAGAATCAAAGAAATTCTCTCGGGGAGGTGGACGTACACGATGAATTCCATGAATAATGTTGAGTTCGTAAAGAACTTGGTCAACGAAAAATTCAAAGTCATCAAAACGGAAGAAGTCGACAAATTCCAAGTCAGTTTCGTAGTGGAAAAAAACGACGTTCATCATTTACTGACAATTCTCAAGACATCCGGTTGGAAACAACTGTCCTACCTAAGCGCAATCGACTGGTTGGAGGACAACAAGTTCGAAATAGTATATATACTTTTCAATTGGGACAAACCGGTTTATATCCAAGTGAGAACTTTGGTGGATAGAGATAATCCAGTGATGGATTCGATTCTGCCGATTTTCCCTGGAGCAAAATATTATGAAAGAGAAGCTCACGAATTCTTCGGTATCGCTTTTCCGGGTAACCCAGATTATGAAAAGCAACTCATCTTGGAAGAGTGGGATGATATCCCACCGCTAAGAAAAGATTTCGACCCGAGAGCTTACTCTGACAGAAAATTCCCGAAACGTGTATATACACAAGACTTTTCGGAAATGAACGGACAGAAGACTGGTCCGAAGGCTAAACGAGAAGCTAGGGAAGAACGTGCAAACTCGCTTAGAAGAGGAGGCATGAAATTATGAGACAAATGAAATTGTTCCTAGGCCCTCAGCATCCTGGTATGCATGGTAATGCTTCGGTACACATGTTTGTGGACGGAGACATCATCAAGAGATCATATCTTTTACCAGGTATGTTGCACAGGGGATTCGAAAAGGCGATGGAACGTAAATTATGGGTCAACAACATCAGTTTGATCCCTCGTGTTTGTGTCATCGAACCGGATATCAACGAAATGGTGTTCGCTCAAGGTGCGGAAAAGTTGTTGAAACTTGAAGTTCCGGAAAGAGCGCACTGGATCAGAATGATCATCCTTGAACTTGCAAGAATATCTTCACATTTAATGTCTTATGGCGGACTTGGTGGTCCTACGGGTAATTATACGATCATGTACCATGCACACGCCGATAGAAACGATATTCTTGACATATTCGAAAAAATTACTGGCGCAAGAGTCTATCATCAATACATCGTCATCGGCGGTGTCAGACAGGACTTGCCGGAAGGTATCGAAAATGACATCAATAAATTTCTCGACTCAGTGGAATCAAGACTGAAAGAATATAGAGATATCGGTATCGACAGCGCATCAATACTCAAAAGAATAACAGATACCATCCTGTTACCGGAAGAAGTTGTCTGGGAACTGGGAGTTACCGGTATCGGTATGCGTTCAGCTGTCAATAAGCCATATGATGTTCGCAAGGTGACACCATATGCAAGATACGATCAGGTCGAGTTCGAAGTTCCTGTGTCCGACTATTCGGATGCAAGAGCGAGACTTGATATCAAATTGAAAGAAGTACAACAATCGATAAACATTATCAGACAGTGTCTGGAAAAAATGCCTGAAGGACCTGTCAGAGTGAAACCGGGTCGCGGACAATCGATGCGTTGGACAGTTCCAAAGGGACAAGTCTATAGCGCAATCGAATGTAGCAGAGGCGAATTCGGATATTACGTGGTTTCAAACGGTGAGACACATCCATATAGAGTGGGTGTGCGTGGTGCCAGCTATCCGCAAGGATTGCTCGGTATCGAAAAATATATGCCAGGAACAAGAATCGATGATGCCGCCCTTTGGGTAGACACCATGGGAGTTTGTGCTCCTGAGATAGACCGATAGGAGGTTAAGTAAATGGACGAAAAGAAGAAATATCCAAAAGGTAGCATATTCAGACCTCTAAGGCATCTCAAGTATGTATTTAAAAAGCCTGTATCCCATCCAATGGAAACCATCTTCACAAAGAAGAATGCGGCACAATTGAATAATGACAGGTTAATTAAACAAAGGTGGGCCAAAACTTCCGAACCGAGAAAAGCACCGGATAATCTCAGAGGCTTTCATGTAAATGATTGGGATAAATGCATCGGTTGCGGAACTTGCGGAGAAATCTGTCCGACAGAAGCCATCACCATGGTGGAAAGGCTAGATTTGCCAAAAGTTGCCGGCCAGCATCAACAAAGACCGACAATCGATTATGGCAGGTGCTGTTTCTGCGGATTATGCGTAGATACTTGTACGACAGAATCTTTGAAGATGACAAAAGAATACATTTTCGCAGATTCTAATCCGGACAGTTTCAAATTGATGCCAGAAAGCAAATGGCAAGGCGAAGATGTCGAATTGGCATATGTCAAAACCGAAGTCACCGACCTGCTTGATCTCGAAAGAATCGATATGGTCCATATCGAACCTGTAGAAAGAGCCAAAAGCTACATTGAAGTAGTCCGCGGTTATTCGAAAGAACAAGCAAGACAAGAAGCTGCACGTTGCGTTGAATGCGGCGTTTGTACCGCATCTTGTCCTGTACAAATGAATATTCCACAATATATCAAAGCGATTTGGGAAGACGATATCGAAGGCGCACTAAGAATCGCATACGAGACCAATCCACTGCCAGGCGTTTGCGGTAGAGTATGTACACATAACTGTGAGACAGCCTGTGCAATCGCTGTAAGAGGTGAAGCGATTGCGATCCGTTGGTTGAAACGCTATATTATCGATTCAGCTCCTGATGAACTATATGAAAAAGTATTCGACGAGCCTGTATCCGAAGTAGTTGACGCTAAAATCGGAATCGCAGGATCAGGACCTTCAAGTTTGAGTGCCGCTTATTATTTAAGAGGGCTCGGATATCATGTGGACGTATTCGAAGAAAGAGACAAAGCCGGTGGCGTATTGAGCTACGGGGCACCTCAATATAGAATACCTGACTATGCGGTTGAGAAGGACCTCGATTTCATCAAAAAAGCCGGGGTCAACATTCACACCAATAAGAAAGTGGGAACCGACATAACTCTTGAAGAAATGCAGAAAAAATATGATGCAGTGTTCTTGGGAACAGGTTTCTTCAAAGCGAGAACCCTTAATATTCCTGGATCGGACCATAAAGATGTTGCCGGCGCAATGGACTTCTTGCCGATCGCAAGAGACCTTGCCAGAGGTAAAATCAAAGTCGAGGATATTGATGTCAAGCCATCAGCCATCGTAGTCGGTGGTGGAGACGTTGCCTTTGATGTCGCTAGAAATCTGGTTCGTATCCAAACCATGAAATACGGAAAAGTCGACGTGAAACTTGCATCGCTTGAGACATTGGACATTCTACCTGCCAGCAACGATGAATTTGTTGAAGGCGGAGAAGAAGGAATCGAATTCCATTTCGGCAACGGTCCGCAGGAAATCATCGTCAAGGACGGTAAGATCAAAGGTCTTAGAGTTTGGAAATGTACTAGAGTATTCGATGAAAACGGCAGATTCAGTCCAGAATTCGATAAAGAACAAGAAACCGTACTCGAAGGAGAACAAGTATTCTTCTCAATCGGTCAAGCACCTGATTACACATACTTGTCAAAAGAATTCGAAGACAAGATCACAATCGAAAGAGGAAAAATCAAAGCCGATGAATATGGTCAGATCGACGGTCTGCCTTGGCTGTTTGTTGGTGGAGACATCTTGAGAGGTCCGGATATCATCACAGCTGTAGCTGACGGTCATAGAGCCGCTTTCGGAATCGACGCTTATTTATATGAAAAAGCCAAGAAGAAAGAAGCCAGCGACTATGTCAAGGAAATCAGAGAAGCCATCAAGTTCAATACTCCGAATTTAGCACTTAAGATGAAAAAATAATAAAAATTGGCAGTGAATATTCACTGCCATTTTTTTTGGTTTTCAGGAAAAATATCCCGCCTCAATGATATAATATATATAGATAAACAACAAAAGGAGATGATCATGTGGAAGAGAGAAAACATGTATCAGGGGATTTCATACAGGATTTCATGGTCAAGG
>CAYZPL010000093.1:0-4717 GCA_964480415.1 uncultured Candidatus Izemoplasmatales bacterium | reverse complement strand
TTTGCGGACAAAGTCGCGTACCTCAATGAACGGAACGCCAACAATGAAAGCTTCGGTTTCTCTGGAAGCCGTACCGTTGCCGATGGCGATTATGTCTATATTATATTTCTCGATGATTTTCTTTATCGTATTTTTGGCAGCTGCAACTTTTTCCGGATTCGGTGTACCTCCCGCTCTTTGTTCATGAGGGTAGATTACTCCTTTGCCGATGAATTTGCCGAACCTGTCAATAACAGCCAATTTACATCCGGTTCTGAATGCCGGGTCGATACCAAGAACCATCTTTCCTCTCAAAGGTGGTTGCAATAACAGCGCACGCAGATTCTCGGAAAAAATGTGGATCGCTTGATCTTCGGCTCTTTCTGTAAAGTCTGTTCTGATTTCTCTCTCGATCGATCCCTTGATCAGACGTTTGTATGCGTCTTTGCAAGCCTCTTTGATAAGTTCGTTGACTATGGATTCGTGATTACCGATCATCTTTCTGAACAGATAATCGTGGATCTTCTCTTCTGGAACATCTATTTTAGTTGTAATCACTTTTTCTTTCTCAGCTCTATTGATGGCTAGAATTCTATATAGTTTTATGCTTGAAAGCGATTCTTCGTATTCATAATAATTCTGATATGTATTATATGTATCTTCAGCGCCTTTTTTGATTTTGGTGACGATATTGCCGTTTTTGTATGTGAAATCACGGATCCATTTACGATAGTCCGCGTTATCGGAAACCAGTTCCGCTATGATGTATTTGGCGCCTTCAAAAGCAGCCTCGACAGAAGGTACTTCTTCGGTTATATATGGTGTCGCAAGACTCTCGAGATCATCAGTATCCGGAAAAGTAAGTAGAATGTTTGCCAAAGGCTCCAAGCCTTTCTTCTTGGCTTCGGTAGCCTTGGTCTTCTTCTTTTCCTTGAATGGTCGATAGATATCTTCGATATCGACAAGTTTGTCACATGCATTGATATCGTTTCTCAATTCTTCCGTCAGCATGCCTTTTTCATCTATAAGTCTGATGACGTCTTCCTTGCGGGATTGAAGGTTCTTGCTGTACTCGTATTCTTTTTCTATAGCTCTAATCTGTTCCTCATCCAAAGAACCCGTAACTTCTTTTCGGTATCTGGCGATGAACGGTACGGTATTTCCTTCTCCGAGCAGATCCAAGACCGTTGTTACTTGTTTGATGGAAATTCCTTGATTTTTAGCTACTTGTTTAATTAGTTCTTCATTGATATAATCCATAAATTCACCTGTCCTAACATTAATATTTTACCATAAAAGTTTGAAATAAATATTGATTGAGTGTGAAAATTTTATGAGCGGATTATGCCTCATATAATAAAAAAAGCCCTACTGGGCTTTAATTGATAAAATTAATGTCAATTGAATGGCGCGTATGTGCCATCAGCTATCTGATTCAAAGCGGTGACCATTTCCGTTTTGTCTGTAATGACGCTGTTGAATGCTCCATTTACAACGACAATCAATGCTGGAATTGCCATGTTTGTCTGATTGGTTGCGGTCAAAAACGCCGGTTGTCCCGTATCGCTTGATTTGAAAGAACTTACATCGGAAACATAGAATCTGCCACCATTGTTATCGACTTTGTAGCCTGCGCGCAATACATCCTTTTTAAAGGATGCAGATTCAGCAGCGTTGCTGCCGCTTGTCTCATACATGTACACAACATAATTCGCATCAGATGCTTTGTCAGCCAAAATGCCTGCGTAGCTTGACACAGAATTATAGTGAGCGTAGTCCTCCCATTGGGTCAATTTCGTATAGCCAAATGCAACTAAGACGAAAATCAATACCGCGCCTATGATTCCTACAATGATTTTTAATAATGTTTGTTCTGCAGATTGTTTCTTATATCCATGTGAATACCTTGCCATTTTCTCACCTCAGTAATTATCATTTTACATAATTTCAAAACTTTTTTCAAGAGTTAATTTTTTCTTCCAGAAAACTATACCCCTTCAACAACAGCCTGCCCTGTGGAATATTCCGCCTCATGTGAAATGCTGACCCATATTTTTAGCCCTTCAAAGGCCGGTGCTGCCAGATATGGTTTCCCCATATCATCATTCAGAATTACCAGGTCGCGCATGTAAATTTTTTCTTTTATTCCCGTCAAGGCTTTGAGGATAGCCTCCTTGGCGGAAAATCTACCAGCCAGAAATTGCTTTTTTCTTGTTTCTTCCGAAAAACTGTTGAACAGTTCCATTTCTTTTTCACTTAGAATCCTTTTTGACAACTCAAGTTTTATTCTTGAAATCCGACAGATGTCAGTTCCTATACCCTTAATCATTTTTCTTGATCCCTTCGGCGATCGAAATTTGGTTCGCAAGATCCTTGATCGCTCTATAACGGTGATTCAAAGCAGACTTTGATATCTGATTGTCAAAATGGTCTTTCGAAGCATAGCTTAATTCTATCAGTGTCGCATCCGGATATGTTTTTCTTAAGAATATGGCTTCTTGCATACTCTTGGATATGTTTCTGTTTTCCTTCTGCTCGATGATTTCAATATATTCCAATTGCTTTTGCGCGGCTTCCAAAGCTTTTTTCTCATTGGCGATATCACAATTGATTACTCTGTTGATTGAATTCTTGAAATCTCTCTTGATTCTTGAATCCTCGAAATCGAACAAGGAGTTGTTGGCTCCTATCACTCTGAGAAAATCAGCTATTTTTTCCGCTTCCTTAATATATGTTATATATCCTCTTTTATTTTTTGTCACCTTCGCATTCAGACTAAAAATATTGGCGAGATTTTGTATGATATGCGCCTGCTTTTCTGAAAAAGCCTGAATTTCCAAATGGTATGAAGAGGTCTTCGGGGAATTAATTGATCCCGAAGCCAAAAAAGCCCCCCGAAGGTAAGCTTTTTTACAGCATTCTTTTTCAACTATTCTTTCGTCCAAATCCTGAAAGAAAATCGCGTTCTCATTTATCAAAGACAGATTTGTCAACAAATAATCGACTTTATCCTCGATTTTGATGACAAACAAATCGTGTTTCCTGAGTTTCTTCTCTTGCTTCTTGATAAGAGTCATATCTATATCATAAAGATTCTTGATAAGCGTCATGAACCTTCTGACAACGGCATTATTGGTCGTCTGGAAAACGATGCTTAATCCCTGAGAACTTTTTTCAATTGATCCGCCGATGTGCAACAAAGCTGACAATTCGGATCTGTTACAGCAATTGAGATGTTTCAAAGACTGCAATTCAGTTTTTATCTGTGTCGAAAACGACATAAAATCACTCCTGTTTTATTCGGTCTCCCCGGAAGCCTCCGCAGCGGCTAGTTTTGCCTGGTCTTTCTTATAACCGAAATAGCCTGGTACGGTAGAATAATCCTTACCTTTTCTTGTCAGTCTGAGAAAGACCGAGAATGCAATACCAAGCACAATCATTACTGCCGAGGTTACAATGGCCGTCTTCAAGGTCAAGCCAAAGAATTTGAACTCAAGCGGATCTGTTCTCATGGTTTCGATGAATATCCGCACACCACCGTACCAGATCAGGTAGAAAGCGAATATTTCGCCGATATGGATCTTCTTGATTCTCCGTAATATCAACATTAGTCCGAATCCTAACAGATTGAGCATCGACTCATAGAAGAATGTCGGATGATAGTATCCATTCACAATTTCTGTGCTGAATACCTGTACTTTATTGATCAAATGTATTCTCCCGTCATCCAATATATGCAAGCCTTCATGGATGTACATATTGTTGACGATGAAATTCGGTATATGTAAAGTATATCTCAGATAGTTGTATTGTTGTTCTGGTGTCAGATATGCATGCCAAGTGCCGTCATAATAAGCTCCACCGACTACTCCGCCATGAGCTTCCTGATTGAAGAAATTACCCCATCTTCCAAAAACTTGAGCGATAATAAAGCCTACAGCCACTACATCAAGAACCTTGAAGATGTCTATTTTGCGCTTTCTTGTATAGAAGAAGGCACAAATTACCGCAGTGATGAACGCCCCATGAATGGCGAGTCCGGCCAAACCGAAAGATGAAAAATCCAAAGTTCCGGTTTCAAAGCCTATCGTTCGCAAAAACGATGGCCAGAATCCACCATGCCAGAATTGTGCATGAGCACTTATTACATACCATAACCTTGCGCCTAATATCGAAACCGGAACAATCCATAGGAATCCATCAATCAGGTCGTCCTGTTTGACGCCGGTCCTTTTGACTTCTTTCATAGCCAAGGCAAGCCCGACTATGATTCCGGTCATGATAAACATGGCATAAAACGCGATTTCTCTCTGGCCGATTGAAAATGCTACATTGCTCAACGTATAAATCGGTTTTATCACCGTATCAGTGTTTATAGTGCTCAATTGGTCAGGCCATACAGACCATCTTGTGAAATATCTCATACCAATATTTGCAGGATCTGCAGGAATAGTGATATTGCACGATTGTCCTACAATACAGGAATTTGTCTGTAAAATGTTCCCGTAATAATCAACATATGTAATAGTGTAACTATCACCAATTTGTGGTTCGCTGTTTGCTTGACAACCGAAAAGCGTAAAGCTCAAAACCACCAATATAACCACTAAAATACTCTTAATCGTCTTATTCATTCTCGTCCTCTTCGTCTTTCATGCTGTTGATTTTAATTTGATCATTCAGACAATCATTGAATTCCCTGGCTGAATTATACCCCAACTGTTTTGATTTGAAATCA
>CAYZPL010000092.1:0-4749 GCA_964480415.1 uncultured Candidatus Izemoplasmatales bacterium | reverse complement strand
ATTCTCTAAGATCGTAATACATGTCGGTAAAGGCTTTGAGGACAAAACGTTCTAAAGGCATGATTTCCGCAAGACCTTCCTCCCATTGGAATTTAGTCTTCGCCAAAGCGTCGAGATATTCTTTTTTGTTAAGATATATCTTTCTGAAGAAGGATTCGTATTTGCAGGCTTCGATACCGTTCTGAAGCATTAAGATATAGAATACGAGAATGCCGATCACATGGTTTTCCGTGAATTTGTAGATGTTCATGTTGATGTAATCGACCAGGAAATTGACATGCAAGATAAGTGGTTCGAAGACATTTTCCTTCTCCAGATTATGGAAAGCTTTGATCAGCTCCTCCAATTTCTCGCGCATCGAATTCGATTCCTTCGACAACAACGAAGGTTTGCGCTGCGATTCCCGACGGTATTGGAGTTCCTCTTTCTTGAAAACATTATTGAAGAGCAACTTGACGAGATCGTTGATCTCGATGATGTTCAGATGGAAAGGTTCTCCTTCGACCGCATGGATCTGCCTGAAAACATAGATGATGTTCTTGTAAAGTTGTTCCGCCTTGTTGTTTGATACCGTCGAGTCGAGAACTAGTGTCCTTAAACGCGATTCCTTGATCTTGTAATCGGGAAAGAACGTCTTGAAAAACGCATATGAATTCTCGTCTGCGATCTTTTGTGATATATAGTCGTAGTTCTTTGCGAACAGATCCCGGTAATAATTGTTTCTTCCCATTTCGTAATACAGTCTGGTTGTCTTCAGAAAAACATCACTGGGAACAGGAGTCTGCTTAATTGTTCTGATGCAGTTCATATTATCACCTTTTAAATATTATACAATAAATGTAATTTTATAAATATAAACTTGTATAAAATATCTCGATTTTTCGCAAATAAATATAGTCAAATCTTAAAATGTGATGTAATTCAAATAAAAATGGCGGTCAAACCGCCATTAATCATTATGGAGTTTTCAGGAATTGACTATAGCAAGAATCTTATTGTAAAAATCAGCATCCCAACCAAATGTTGTCCCATACCAGTTGCTGTTGGTGAAGTTGGCTGCCATAGCGTCAGTACCTTGTGTGTCAAATGTAGTGCTTCCCGAGTTGAAATAGAAATATCCGGTGTCGATAGTTGTGGTTGGATAGTCGAATCCGAGTAAGGTGCCTAGTTTGTAGATGGTGGTATCCGTTGTAGCCACATTCGCCGTGCAATAGGCAAACAGGTTTTTAAGCGATGTGTGCCAGTTTTCTCCAATGAATCCGCCAACATTGAGATTGTCGCCACCAATTGTCAGATTCGAGATGGCGGCGTTATCAGTATAGTTGCCGTACTGCGTATAACCGACAAGTCCGCCGATCGAGGCTCCGTTGTCCGCCTTGGTCACCGTTATGTCTTCGTTTGAGATGTTGTTTTGGATGTTGATGTCAGTCGAATCGACTTGGTCTTCAAATCCAATCAAAATACCGCCGTAATAATGACCGACAAGTCCGCCGATATAAAGTGGGCTGTCACCACCGGAAACATTGATTGTTCCAGTGGCCTGATTGTTGGTGAATTCACTGTTATAGGCTTTGCCTACGAGTCCTCCAACATAAGCGTAATTGGTCGGATTGACAATTATGCTGCCGGATACTGTGTTATTGTCAATCTTGTTAGGTTTGAAATTGTCGACTGTGGTCGTCGAGTCCAAAACCGCTTGTGATAAACCAGCTAATAGTCCAGCGAACACGTTTGATGAGGAACTATCGATATTGATCGTACCGTTGGTTGTGATGTTTGTCGCATCACCGATAAGATAACCGGTAAGTCCACCAGCATATGTCAGAAAGTCTGTCGAATAATCGATGCTGAAATCTTTGATGTCCAGATTCTTGACAGTTCCTTGTACATAACCGAAAAGTCCGTTGAAATTATTGTTGGCCTTTGTGATGGTCAGATTGGAAATCGTATGGCCGTTACCATCAAAGATGCCAAGATACGGCGCTTCGTTGGTTCCTATCGGTGCCCATTCGATTCCAGTCAGGTCCAAATCGGTTTGCAATATATAGGACTTGTTCATTTCAATATTCTGCAAGTCTGTGACATTGTTGATGTCAATAAAATTGTCAGTATCTACTGTTGTGGCTACTGTTGTGGTCGTAGTTGCGGCCGAACCGAACAAGCTGCAGCCTGTCAATCCGAATCCTAGCAGCAATATTGCCGCGAATGCTATTAGTTTTTTCATGTCTACACTCCAATTATTTTCATTTGATTCTAGAAAAGTGTTCGTTGGACAATATCGTCATCCAAGTCTTCGTCTTCCGAATCATCTTTGTCTTCCGAATCGTCTTCAACATCCGATTCTGTTTCATCGCTATTCTGGAAATCCATGTATTCGTCTTCATCATCGTCTTCGATGTTTTCAATTTCCTTGTCTTCCGGTTCTTCGTCTTCTTCCTTGGAATCGTCTTTGCCGGTACCGGAAATTATCTTTTCAAGTCCCAACATCAGTTCGTCGTTTTCCTTGGTAGTTTCTTCCTCTGATTCCTCGTATGTAGAGTCCATCAGTTTGAAAAGAATCTCATTGGCCTCTTCATATCTGTCTTTGTCTATCATAATCATACTTGGTTTATCGGATTTGTTCAAGTATTGTATCCCATTTTCATAGCGGTCCGGTTTGAGTTCGTCACCATCGATGACAAGTTCAGTCTTCTTACCGATTAGTCTGATCTTGATGTTATCTTTCAGTCTGAAGATGTTTTCCGCTGTCATCGAAACGAATTCGAACGGATTGCTCTTGACCGTTTTAAGATATCTCTTGCCTTTGGCAGGGCGGTGGCTTATGTCGATATTCTGCGAGAATTCGCGCTTCACTCCACCACGATTTGTCAGTAGCAACACTTCGTCCTTGGTGATGTCGGTAGTAAATTTCGCTCCTATCAAAATGTCGTCCCTCAGGTTGATTCCCTTGACGCCTTTGGCGGCCAGCGATTGGAACGGCACTTCGTCCGCATCATATTTTAACACATAACCGTTTTTAGTCGCAAGCACAATATTTTTATCATACTCCTCATGTAGGTCAACAGCGACCAACAAGTTGTCCTTCGAAGCCTCCAAAACATTGTATGTCTTGTTGGTCCTCTGCTTCTGGAATTCTGAAAGAAGCACGCGTTTGACTTGTCCTTCTTGGTTGGCCACAAAAACGTCTCTTTTGTCGTCGAATTCATTGATTACAAGGTAATCGATGATCGACTCACCGTCTTCGAGATGAGCGTAGTTTCCGATGTATTCACCGATGTCACGCCATTTGAGGTCAGGTGCTTTATGAACCTGCATCGAAATGAAATTGCCGAGGCTCGTGAAGAACAGAAGATTATCTCTAGTGTTCAGTTCGCCTTTTTTTAGAATCAGGTCGTTTTCTTTAAGTCCGGTATCACCTACCGTAGCTTGATAAGATTTCAATGATGTGCGTTTTATATAACCGTCTCTGGTCGCTACGAACATCACGTTCTCATTGGAAATCAATTCCTGTTCGTCGATTTCGACTTTTTGGATGTGTCCGGAAATCACGGTTTTCCTTGGGGTAGGATATTTTTCCAGCAGTTCTTCAAGTTCGCTGGTTATGACGTTCTCCAATTCCTGTTCGTTGGTCAGGATTTTATGAAGTCGATTTATGATCTTTGAAAGATTCGCCGATTCCTTGCGCATTTCGGTTACGTCCGTAGTCGACAACCGATATAATTGCAGGGAGACGATCGCATCAGACTGGGCTTCTGTGAAGAAGAATCTTTTCATAAGTTTCTCGATTGAATCGCGTTTTCCAGAAGATTTCCTGATGATGTCTATGACTTCGTCAAGCACGTCGACCATCTTCAAAAATCCCATTACGATATGTTTTCTGGTTTCGGTCTTGCGCAGTTCGTAATTGGATCTGTTTCTAATGATCTCTTTCTGATGTTGGATATATTCGTCGACGATTTCCAGGATGGAAAGTTGTTTCGGACTTCTCTGCGAGATAGCGACCATGTTATAGTTATAAGATACTGAAAGATCGGTATTCTTGTACAGATAGGCAAGGATGACGTCGGACGCGATTTCTTTCTTCAACGTGATGACGATTCTGAGTCCGGTTCTGTCGGACATGTCCTTGACTTCAATGATACCGTCGATTTTCTTGTTTAATCTGATCTCGTCGATTTTTCTGACAAGATCCGCTTTGTTGACTTCAAAAGGAATTTCCGTGATCACAAGCGATGTGTCTTCTACTGCGACCTTGCTCTTGATGACGATTTTCCCTTTTCCGGTTTTGAATGCTTTTTTGATTCCGTTTTCGCCTTCCACGATGGCACCTGTGGGAAAATCCGGCCCTTTGATGAACGCCATCAGATCCTCGATGTCGGCACTAGGATGTTTGGTCTTGTAGATAACGGCCTGTAAAACCTCACTTAGGTTGTGAGGCGGGATATTGGTCGCGTATCCGGTTGCCATTCCTTGTGAACCGTTGACAAGCAGATTTGGAAATTTGGCAGGTAAAACCAATGGTTCCAATTCGCAATCGTCGAAGTTTGGTACGAAATTGACTGTTTTCTTGTCGATGTCCTGTAGCAAAGCTTCGGCGAAGACTGTTAGTCTTGCTTCGGTATAACGCATCGCGGCTGCCGGATCGTTGTCTATGGACCCGTTGTTACCATGCATGTCGATAAGCAATGTTCCCAACTTCCAGTTCTGTGACATTCTGACAAGAGCGTCATAGACCGATGAATCGCCGTG
>CAYZPL010000091.1:0-4756 GCA_964480415.1 uncultured Candidatus Izemoplasmatales bacterium | reverse complement strand
ACGTGATGAGATGCTCAGAATGAACATCGAAAAACTTAGAAGCAGAGGTGTAGAAGTAGACGACATCGCAAAAATAGCATATAGCCAACAATCGAAATGGAACGATAAGATTTCATATAATGATTGTTTGGAATCTGTTGAAAAGATTCTTTCGCTTAGAGATGTGTTCCATATTCTGCAGCTCGGAGCCGAGATCGACAGACTTACCGAAGCTCATGCTTTTGAGGGACCTATCCAATCTGTACTAGAATCAGATCTGGGCATGTTCGGAATCGACGAATTGTTCGGATTGGAACTTTCCGGTATGTATGGAACAATCGGAAAAACCAATTTCGGCGATATCGATGTCAACAAACCCGGAATCATCCACAAACTGAATGAAGATGGCAAAGCCGACAGTCCGATCTGCCATACATTCATGGACGATATTGTAGGGGCGCTTGCTGCCGCTGCTTCCACCCGTGTCGCACAGATGGAAAACGAGGTTGAAGCCAGAAAAGATCCAAGCGTAATAGAAGAACCTAAATTGTTCTAGTCAATAGGGAACAAATTCTTTTTCAAGGAGGTGATTGAATGGATAATCGTGAAAAGGCTTTGGACGAATTCTTTCGCAAAAATGACCCGACTGCAAGAAAGAAAGAAGCAAAAGAAAAAAAATCTAAGAAAATTGATGAATATTTCGAATCCGCTTCGACAAAGAAAACAACGCAGAAAAAATCCTTTTTGGACAAGATAGTAGACTTTTTCAGAATAACCTCATTCAAGAACCGCTTTGATGAAAACAAAGTAGCAGCCAACAAAGAACTCAATCTCCAGGGCAAGAACAAAGTAGTGAAACTGTTTGCCAGGATCAAGAACTTCTTTGTAAACCAGTTCAGTTTCGAAGCTGGGGTGGATATTCTAGATGAGACAAGTGTGCTTTACAGAAAGAACCGTGTAATAAAAAACATCATCTGGTACACCAATATTATCTTTTTGCTTTTCACACTGATCGGTTCGGAAGGCAATACGGTTAATCTGATTGTCACATTCGTGATTTTCCTGATAATGTTCTTTACATCACAATCAATCAGAAAAGTCATTTCGGAAGAGCCGCTTACTCTGCAGAAACAACAGATGGGCGAGTATATTTCCGGTGTCTATATTTTGATGATGGCCATAACTGTCTACGTCAAGATCAGAATCACACTCGGAAGTTCTCTGGACATAAACTATTTTTCAATCACGATGGCTGCGTATTCACTGATTTACTTTGCATTGGTAGTGATATCACTTTATCAGGATACGAAACTATTACGTGCGATTTTCAAGGTCGCGATCATCGCGATGACGATAATCCATGTTATCGTCTTGTATCCGCTTTATATACCTGCGCAGCAGGGTTTGGCAAGTCTTTGGAATTATATTAACGGTCCGATTCTTACGGATATTCTTTTACGGACTTTGGTCTTGGCAATCTTCATGATCGCCTTGTATTCGACTGCGAAAATCACAGAAGACATGAATGCCAAGCGTAAAGAGGAATTGATTAAGAGACGTGCCATGGAAAAAGATTTCAAAGCTGTTGTCTCCGATGTATTCGATGTTATCAGCGTTTACAAACAGAGAAGTGACGAATCCATCGAACTAGGTTATGAGAAATCCGCTAGAAGAGTGGCGGAAATGGCAGGCAAGCTCGGGAACTTCCTTGGATATTCTTCCAAACTTTGTCAGGAATTGTATGATTTCTGTACGATCCATATTGATAAGAAAGGCCTTCTGACTCTTGAAGATTACGATGACAAGGAGCAACTCGACGAAAACGACTTCAAGAAAATCAGAGAAAAGACCATCGTCGGTTCCGTAATCATCAAACGTCTTCAACTTGAAAAGAAAGGTGAAGACATCGTCAGAGCGCATTTTGAAAAAACAGTCAATCAAGATTTCATAAAAGAGATGAACAGCATGCAGAACAACAGGGAATCGCAGGTAATATTGTTATGTCATCTGTATGAAATCTTAAGACAAAGCAGAAATTATAAAAAAGAATTGGCTCATCAGAGGGCCATAGACCTAATACAACTCGAATTCTATCCTTACTTTGATCCGCAGATAGTTGACAGGTTCATTAAATACAGGGATGATTTCGAATCGATTTATTATAGACTAACACAGGAATAGAGGTTTTATTATGTATAGATTTTTCACATCGGAATCAGTTACCGAAGGACATCCTGACAAGATTTGTGATCAGATCTCGGACGCCATACTTGACGCCATTTTGGAAAAAGACAAGAACGCCAGAGTCGCCTGCGAGACAACTGTTTCGACAGGACTGGTTCTAGTTGCCGGTGAAATCACCACAACTACCTACGTGGATATCCAGAAAATAGTAAGAGACACAGTCAAAGAGATAGGCTATGACAGGGGAAAATACGGTTTCGACGCCGATAATCTTGCCGTGCTTGTCTGCATCAACGAACAATCACCGGATATCGCTCTCGGTGTCGATGAAAAAGAAGGGCACGAACAGGGTGCTGGAGACCAGGGTCTGATGTTTGGTTATGCGATAGACGCCAACGAGGCGTATATGCCTGTGACCCATTATTACTCGAACAAGCTCGCCAGAAGGTTGGCAGAAGTAAGAAAGAACAAGATTCTTACTTATTTGAGGCCAGATGGCAAAACCCAAGTGACGGCTGAATTCGATGAAAAAGGTGAATTTTTACGCTTCGATAATATTTTGGTATCTACTCAGCATTCACCGACGGTCAGTCATGAAAAAATCTACCAGGATATCGTTGAACATGTCATAAAACACGTGATACCTAGTCAATATATGGATGACTCCACCAAAATCGAAGTCAATCCGACCGGTAAATTCGTCATTGGCGGACCTTCTGGAGATACAGGACTGACTGGTAGAAAGTTAATCGTCGACACATACGGCGGCAGAGCACATCATGGCGGTGGAGCTTTCTCAGGAAAAGACGCATCCAAAGTGGACAGGTCCGCAGCTTACATGGCTAGATACATAGCGAAAAATATCGTAGCCGCAGGTTTGGCGAAAGAAATCGAAATCCAGATCTCCTATGCGATAGGTATCGCCGAACCGGTAAGCGTCGGCATCAATGCTTTCAATTCAAATAAAATTCCGGAAGACAAACTGATAAAAATCATCAAGAAGCACTTCGATCTCAGACCGAAGGCGATCATTGACAAACTCGACCTTAAACGTCCTATCTACAAGCAAGTTGCCGCATACGGACATTTCGGCAGAACCGATCTCGATCTGCCTTGGGAAAAACTTGATATGGTCGAAACTTTGAAACAGTATCTGGAAAAGGAAGTGGGATAATATGTTTTTAGCTTGGTCGCTCGTAGTAGACATATTCTTATCGATTCTTTTCATTGCGATTTTAATAGTGATCGCATCGATATTCATCATCAGAGACCTGAAAAGAAGTTTTTTAAAAGTGTATAAGGTGCAGTCCAAATTTGATATCGAGTTAAGAAAAATGGTTAATCTGATGTCCAAGATCCTCATTGAAGACAAATTCAAATCATTTGAAAGCGTCGTAATCAAGGAATTGCCTCACGAACAGAAAAAAATCCTCTTGAAGGTGATCGACGATGTATTCGAGACTATCGACATTTTAAAAGAGGACAACAAATATATTGTTGAAACTTATGAAAGACTTCAGGAAACAAGAAGACTGAGAGATTCAGACGTTCTCGTCTTCAATAACAAGATCATCATGTTTCCGTACAACGTTTACTGCCGGTTTCTCAAGATGACCAAATATGAATTATACACATCACAACAATAAGAAGAACATTTCGAGTTCTTCTTATTTTATTTGATTGACCATTTTTGCAATCCTTTTTTTATTGCGGTAATTGGTAATGGCGACACCGTAGACGCCAAGAATGATCATTGCCGCACCGATCACTTGATATAACTCGATCTTTTCATGGAGAAATACCGCACCTGCAGTGACGGATACGATTGTGGCGATGTTCGAATAAACGCTGGAAACGTGCGCCGGTAGGTGTCTCAAAGTGAAATTGACCAGGAAGAAACCACCAATTGAAGCAATGATTCCCAAATAAAGGATCAGCAGAATGATTTTCGTGTTTGCCAAACTGGTATAATATTCCTTTAGGTTGCCAAGGACAGCTAGTTGCGTCAGATAAATTGCATTGAAAACGACAGCACCCGAAAGCATCATGAAATATGTCAGTTCATAGGGGGATACGGTTTTTGAAGCGTGTCGGGAAGCTATATTGAAAAAGGCTGCCGACATGACTGCGAAGAAAAGCATAACCAGACCAAGAAATTCAGCGTGGAATTGGACACCAGGTTTGAAGAGTTCGATAACGAAGATTCCGGCGACGCTAAACAAGATGAAGAAGACTTGAATCTTGCGAGGTTTCTCTTTCAGTATCAACGAGCTGAGAATGGTGACGATTATCGGAATCAAAGCGATCATCAAGCCGGCTTCTCCGCTTTTTTGGGTAGAATTTATACCAAAAGATTCGAAGATGAAATATAGTAGCGGTTGCAAGGTTACGACTGCAAGAATCGGCAGGATATTACTTTTTTCCAATTTGACTTTCACAATACCAGTAAGTCTTAATATTTCAAATACGATATAAGCAGCCAAAAACCGATAGGCTATCAGACCCATCGGTAAAATACCGGTATCCATTACGATTTTTGACATCATGAATGTGAAACCGAAGATTATTGCGAACAAAACCCCTGATAAATGTG
>CAYZPL010000090.1:0-4788 GCA_964480415.1 uncultured Candidatus Izemoplasmatales bacterium | reverse complement strand
ATAGTGGTCGTTTCTTTTTTGATTTCAACGGCTTCTTTAGCTTCTAAAGCCTGATGCAATCCTTCCGAAAATTGACGGCCATGCATCAGTCGACCCGTGAACGAGTCGACGATGATTACCGTGCCATCCTGGACCACGTAATCCACATCTCTTGTCATGATGAAATTGGCTCTCATCGCATTGTTTATATGGTGCAAAAGCACGACATTGGATACATCGTACAAGTTTTCCAGATTGAAGAATTTCTCAGCTTTTCGAATGCCTTCCTGAGTCAGATTGACGACTTTCTCCTTAAGGTCGATTTCGTAATCTTCCTCTTCTTTCATTCTGATAGCGAAATAATTCGCCTGCATATACAGGTCAGCCGTGTTCTTCGCCCCGCCGGATATGATGAGCGGCGTTCTAGCTTCATCGATCAGAATCGAGTCGACCTCATCGATGATTGCGAAGTTCAGGTCTCTCTGAACCAGGTTCTCTTTGTAGATGACCATGTGATCACGCAAATAATCGAATCCTAGTTCGTTGTTAGTCGAATAAACGATATCGCATCTGTATACTTCCTGTTTTTCTTCCGGAGTCAGTTCTCTGATGTTAAGCCCCACGGTCAACTGGAGAAATTTGAAAAGCTCTCCGATTTCTCCGTCGGCTTCACGTCTCGCCAGGTATTCGTTGACGGTAACGATATGGACTCCACCGCCAGGAAGCGCGTTCAAATATGCGGGCATGACGGCTGTCAAGGTTTTTCCTTCACCGGTCTTCATTTCCGCCGTATTGCCTTCATGAATTACGATCGCACCCATGACTTGGACCTTGAATGGTGTCATTTTCAAGACTCTTGTCGAAGCTTCCCTTACTGTGGCGAATGCCTCAACCAGGATATCGTCAAGCGTCTCTCCGTTCGCCAGCCTGTCCCTGAACTGCTGCGTCTTGGCTTGTAATTCCTCATCTGACAATGCTTTATATTCTTCTTCAAGACTCAAAACCTGAGTTGCTTTCTTTTCAAGTCTTTTGAGTGTTTTTTTATTTGTGCTGAAAATTTTTAACAATGTTGTCACCTCTTAATCTCTTCTATATAATGATACCATTTTAAACTGTGTTATTCAATATTTTCTATTTCCGAAGCCCAAAAAAAGTGACCTAGAAGGTCACTTCTAATTCTATTCGGTTTCAATCATTCCGTATTTACCGTCTTCCCGCAAATACAGAATGCAAGTCTCATTGTCCTCGTTCTTGAAAATGAAAAAATCATGTCCGATCAATTCTATCTGCGTTATTGCTTCTTCCAGCGACAGAATCTCAAGTTTGATTCGTTTTCTCTTTACGGGAGAAATCAATTCTTTTTCAAGTTCTTCAAAATTCAAGTAGTCCGATGCAAATGCGTCTTTCAAACCTTCTCTTTCTTGGAGCGATCGATTCATTTTATGTTTGTTTTTTCTGATTTGCGCTTCCAACTTGTCTGTTGCTCGGTCGATGGCTGCGTACAAATCCTTGTCTTGAACCTCGGCTCTCATGGTGATAAATTTAATTGGAATTGTGATTTCTACCTTCGTCGTTTCACGATATACCTTGCAAACTACGAAGGCGTCCAGCTGCTCTTGAAACACCTTGTCGATTTTTTGGAGTTTTTTCTCCAAGTAGTTGTGGATCGCATCAGTGATGACAAATCCACCTTTGCCTCTGATATCAATTCTCATAAAACCACCCCTTTTATTCATTTAACCACTTTCATTATAACATCTAAAAAAATGAGTGTAAATAAAGCTGCACCTTTTTCAAAAAAAATTCACATATTTATCAAAAAAGAAATACGACAAGGAAATGAACAAGATTTTCTTGAAGTTTTTTATAATTGTGAACCATTCGGAAAATGTATCGTATTCGTAATCCTCAATAATGATAATCGCATTATATTCTTTCATATTCTCTCTGATTGTCCTATAGATTTCCTTTGTAGTACACATCAGATATTCCTTCTGGTTTACACTAAGCAGATTATCCGGGAAATAGTATGTGTAATTCAGTTCTCCGACATCGATTGGAATCAGTTCGCTGGTCGGTTGCGGCATATAGATCAACTTGCATCTGTCGCATAATTCTTCGAACAGGAACAAACTTCCAAATGATGTCTCGCTGACAAAATATTGGTCGCAAAGTCTACATTTCATGCTTGGCCTCGTTCATCGTGATTATTTCTTTCCTAGCGTCTGTCATCGCCTTCGTTAGATATCTGGACAGAAACTTGATTTCACCAGTAGGACTGTCAGCGTTTCTACCTACTCTTCCTGATATCTGAATCAATGTCTCTTTTGTGAACACTTCATTGTCGGCCTCGAAAACTATCACATCGATATTCGGGAAAGTAACACCTCTTTCCAGGATTGTCGTCGCAATCAGGAAAAGATATTCACCGCTTTGAAAACTCCTGATGATATCGGATTTATACTTTGTGGTGCTTGTTATATATCCGCACCTGTAGTTCGCCTTGTAGTATTCGTAATAGCTTTCGGCCTTTTTGACACTTGGCACGAACATGAGAAATTGTCTTTGGTCCGTCAAATGCTTTTCCAGGAATTTGTGGACGAACAGATTCCTCTTCGGGGCCAGGCATTTTATGAATTCAGGTACCGGCAGATCTTTCTTGTGATATCTTTCCGGGATCAGAAAATATCTGATTTGTCCGGCATCGATCAGCTTTTTGAACGAGGCGGAAATCGTGGCGGACATATAAAGGATTATTCCGGAATTCTTTTTGGATTTTTGTATAAGCCGGTCCAGAAACTCATTGTCTTTCAATGGGAAAGCGTCAACCTCATCCACGATGATCAAATCGAATTCCTTATAGAACAAGATCATCTGTTGCGGAGTCGAAACGATCAGATTCGCATGCTTTGCGTCTTTGAAATCGGCGTATAAAGGTTTAACATTGGTTTTGGGGAAATGTCTGAATAGCCGCTTATAAACCTGTTTCAATACCTGGACTCTCGGTATCACGAAACAGATTCTTAAATTATCGTTTAGCGCCTTAAGTATCAGATCATATGTCATCTCGGTCTTACCGGCACCGCATACCGCCTGTAAGAACCCCGTTCGCTTAATCCTGTAACTTTCCAATAGGAACTCGCTTCCTTGTTTCTGCAAGTCGCTCAAGTTGTATTCCATATCCATTATGTGTTTCACTTTCGGTATCTCTCTCTCGTAACGGTAGAGATATCTTTCTTCGCTAAGACTTCCATAGGTAAAGCATTCCAGACAATAAGCGCGGTTTTTACTGTCGTATCCGATACTATTGCCTAAACATCTGTTACAGGTTCCGTTGACAATCATATGGACCTTTTCCGTTTTGTTCTTTCTTATAGGAACAGTTTTTTCAATCATATCATCACCGCTAGAATACTACCTGGGATTTCTGAAATTTCTTTATAAAAAAGCTCCCCGAAAACGGGAAGCTTAATTTATTTGATAACTATGTTAACCAGTTTGTTAGGTACGACGATGATCTTGACTATCTGTTTGCCGTCTATGTATCCAGGAATCTTTCCTTTCTCCAAAGCCATTTTTTCGACTACGGACTTTTCCTCGTCGAAACCAACGACCATCTTCTCTCTGACTTTACCGTTGATGCTGATGGCCATTTCGACTTTCTCTTTATCCAGTTTGCTTTCATCGTAATCTGGATATGGTTCAAAAACCAACAGCTCTTCATGACCTAGGTTATGCCATATTTCTTCTGACAGATGTGGAGCTATCGGATACAACAATTTGATCAATGCCTCGTAATCGCCTCTGGTGATTCTTTCCTGTTTGTTGAATTCGTTGGTCAGCGTCATCATCTTGGCAATTGCGGTATTGAATTTCAGACTTTCGCAATCTTCGGAAACACCTTTGATCGTCAGGTTGATGATCCTTTCCAGATTCATAGTATATTTGTTATCGGCTAAATCGACATTAGGAAAAAGTCTCCAAACCTTGTCAAGGAATCTTCTTGCGCCTTTGACACCGGTCTCGCTCCATGGCGTGCTCATTTCATAATCGCTTATGAACAGAACATAGGTTCTAAGTGTATCGGCACCGTATTCTTCGATGATGTCGGTCGGGTTGACCACGTTGCCTTTCGATTTCGACATTTTTTCATTGTCAGGTCCAAGAATGAAACCTTGTGCAGTTCTCTTTTTATATGGTTCCGCGTGCGGAACTTCCTTGATGTCGTATAGGAAATGATTCCAGAATCTCGAGTAGATCAGATGACGTGTCACATGTTCCATTCCGCCGTTGTACCAGTCCACCTGGCCCCAATAATCCAGTTTTTCTTTTGAAGCGAAATGTTCGTGATTATGAGGATCCATATATCTCAAGAAATACCATGAGGAACCTGCCCATTGTGGCATTGTGTCCGTTTCTCTCTTGGCAGGGCCTTTACAGATCGGGCATGTGCAATTGACGAAATCCTCGATGTCGGCCAGTGGAGACTCACCTGTATCGGTAGGTTCGAATTTCTCGACGTCTGGCAATCTGACCGGAAGATCTTCATATGGCACTGGAACGATGCCGCATTTGTCGCAATAGATGATAGGAATCGGTTCGCCCCAGTATCTTTGACGGTTGAAAGCCCAATCTTTCATCTTGAATTGTGATGCGGCTTTGCCGATCTTCTTTTTCTCAAGATACTCAATTATTTTCTTTATGGCTTCCTTGACCTCAAGCCCTTCGATCAAAGGACTGTTCACAAGTGTTCCGCCTTCGATATCCGTATAGGCTTCTTCCTCGATGTTTCCTCCTTTGATGACTTCC
>CAYZPL010000089.1:0-4796 GCA_964480415.1 uncultured Candidatus Izemoplasmatales bacterium | reverse complement strand
ACATACTTCTCTTTGTCTTTGCCATTGATTTTGAAACAATTATATCATAATAAATGCATAATACAAGGGGTTGGCCGAATATTGTCAAATTTCGCATATGTACAAAGATCCGTGATTGTTCCGCTTGATGATTTCCACTTTACTAAAGGCATCGTTCAACTCCTGCTTGACTTCCTTAACAAAATTGAAATAGTCTCCACCTTCCAGATACTCAATGAAACTGATCAGGCAGTTCTTATTCTGGTTGTATTCAAAAAGCACAATCCTGTTTTTTGTCACTCTTTTCATCTCATTATACATTTTTATCCTGTCTTGCTTTTTCATTCCATGTGCAACATATGATGCGATCGATACATCGAATGTTTTATCTTCCACATCCAATCCGTCGAGAACATTTCCAAGCAGATAATCAATTTCTTTGTCTTTGGCTTTCCGCTTTGCGATTCTTAGCATTCCTTCCACAGGGTCGATCCCTGTAACAGAATATCCGTAATCATACAAAGCGGCTGACAACGCTCCGGTGCCACAGCCGACATCTAGTACGTTTTCATCTTCATCGATTATATTATTTTCCTTGATCAACTTGATTTCCTTTTTGTAACTCCGTTTCTGGAAGTTATAAAACCACCCGTAGATGGGTGCGATCATATGAAATACATAAGGGTAGTTGTCTCTTTTCATAATTTTTCCTTGGTCTAAAGCTATTCTGATTCAAACAAATTCAGATATTCACCATATCCTTCATTCGCCATTTTCTCTTTGGGAATGAATAAGAGGCTCGCGGAATTGATGCAATATCTAGGTCCTCCATTTGGTCCGTCGTCGAAAACATGGCCTAAATGACTGTCTGAATCTTTGCTTCTTACTTCCATCCTGATCATACCATGAGAAAAATCGTTCATTTCGATTATCTCCTTATCATCAAGCGGCTTTGTGAAAGCCGGCCATCCACAACCGGAATCGTATTTGTCTTTCGAAGAGAACAGAACTTTTCCCGAAACTATATCGACATAGATTCCATCTCGGAATTCATGATCGTAGACATTATCAAAAGGTGGTTCCGTACCGTTCTTTTGGGTAACCTTGAATTGTAAGGGCGTTAGTTTCTTGATTTTATTATCGTACTTTCCCATTGTATCACCTCATCTTAATTATAACTTATCCAATGACGAAAAGATATTCAGACGCTCTTTTCCGCAATTGATAATCAATTAAAAAAAGCATAAAATTTCTAAACAAGGAATCTTATGCTTTGTGATATATGATCTTTTATGATTTCTTGGAAAACTTTTCCTTATACATAAGCATGTCGAGTTTGCTCATGAAAGCGTTCAAACTGGCAAATTCGGTTGTGAACAAAGCTGCACCGAAACTGCATTTCAAAGGATATTCTCTTTTGATCACGATCTCATCTGTCTCAAAAGTCTTCTTTATTGTCGCAAGAAGTGCTTTGATCTTATTTTCGGTATCATAATCAAGAAGGACAATGAACTCGTCGCCTCCCAAACGGCAGATCACACTACCTGCAGGAGATGCGTCACGGATCGTGTCCATGACCAATTTGATGGCTTTGTCTCCTTCAAGATGTCCGTAATTGTCATTGATCATTTTTAAATTGTCGATATCAAAATAGATTGCCCCGAATTTCTTTTCCGGATTCAGTTGTATCCGCCTTGAAAAAGTATAATAGAATGATTCACGACTCCAGGCACCGGTCAGTGAATCCAATCTGATCATCCTGTCCTGAAGGAACAGATATCCTAGAAACAACGCTATACCTGCAGAGCTCCACATTGTTAGAATACCATAAAATCGACTTTGGATTATTCCACCTAGGATAGGTATGATTCCAATTCCCAAAATCAACCAGAAATCAAGTTTCATCATCCGTTTTATATTGAAAAATACAACACCGATTCCCGCTGCCATATAAAGATAAGTCGAAAATGCAGAAAGCAACCACAATGGTCCTCTTTCATATACTCCACTGGAACTGACACTGAAGAAGAAACCGAAAAATGGAGATAGAATTGCCAAAATGATGTTGCTTATGATCGGCAGGGTGAAAATCACCCATAACAATTTTTGACCTCGCTTTTGAGGAAGCACCAACCTGAATATGAAGACATAGAAAGCGAAAGCGATCATAGGTGCCAAAGCAAAGGTAAACACGGAGAAAATATTGTTCATATTGATTGCGAATGGATTGGCTTCGTTGTTGAAAAGTACGCTGCCAGCCTCAAACAAGAGACCCGCCATGACGCCGCCTACTGCAAGTAAAAAGGCGCTGTTGAGAGAATCCGTTTTGTCAAGTTTTCGATATGCTATAAGATACACGACACCCAAAATGATGAAGATCGTAATATTTACCTGAACTCTAAAGATCGTTTCCACTTGTAATCTCCTTCTAGTAAAATCAATCATAATTCAAATCAAGTCTTTGAATTTTGATCGATAAGCTGCAAAATCTATATTTCCTTTTTTCTTTCATGAATGTCATAAAAGAATTCAACTATATTTAGTCAAGACTTTTTCTAAGAATATTTTTGCTAATTCCGGATCGAATTGCGTACCAGAATATTTTTTAATCTCGGCGATAGCTTTTTCCTTTGACATTTTGCTGCGATATGGTCTGTCTGAAGTCATGGCTTCATATGCGTCGATAACTCCAATGATTCTTGAATAAAATGGTATATCAGTCCCCTTTAAACCTCTCGGATAACCTAAACCGTCCCATCTTTCATGATGATGCAAAGCATGAATAGCAAGTTCGGAATACTCGTCAGCCGCTTTTAATATCTGATAACCGATTTCCGTATGGTCTTTGATTATTTCATATTCCTCTTTGGTCAATTTACCCGGCTTTTTCAGAATATCATCGGGAATTGAGATCTTTCCGATATCATGGAACAATCCCGCCTGTTCGAGTTCTTTGATTTCATCACTTCTAAGATCCAGTGCTATTCCCATCTGTTTACATAGTTCGCTGACTCTGGTGGAATGTCTTTTTTCAGTCTCGTATTTATCAGATAGCATATGTAATATCGCGTTTATGGCGCGACTTCTGATTCCCGAACCGATTGTCGTCTTGTGACGATACATATGGTTCTCGGCTTGTTTCTGGATTTCATCGATACTGGATACTTCTTCATTCTTTGTTTCATAACCGATCGCGACAGACAATTCGATATTATTCACTCTCTTGTCTTCAGCAATTTTTACTAAATGATCCTTGTATTGCTGGAGTCTTTCCGGTGTCGTGTTCGGAAGCAGCACGTTGAATTCATCTCCACCGATTCTGGCAACGATATCCTTTTCTTCAAATTCATCCCTTAACATGTCTCCGATTATTTTCAGCGCTCTATCGCCTGCGGAATGACCGAATGCATCGTTGATGATTTTAAGTCCGTTGAGATCTATCATCATGACTCCTAAAGGATATTTTCCCGGGTTGTCAAGTTTTTTGAATTGCTCGAAATAATAGCGTCTGTTATATAAGTCTGTCAGATAATCCCTTTGGCTGATACGTTCCAGTTCCAATTCTTTATTTTTAAGTTCGGTAATATCATGGATTACGCCAACTACTCTAAGCGGTCTCCCTTCGGGATCTCTGAATAGAGTAGCTCTAGAATTGATATATTTAATGTTGTTATTTGGTGTGATAATCCTGAAAGTCACGTTATAAGGCTTATCGCTCGAGATTAAATCTTCCAAAGCTTTGTCCATCATGCCTCTATCATTGTGAGCGACAAGGTTTTGAATTGTCTTAAGCTCAAAATAATTTCCTTCATCGCCAATTTCATAGATGTTGTGAGCTTCTTTCGAACCCCATATGAGATGCTTTTCTATATCGATCTCCCAGGAACCGATCTTGGCTATCGATTGCGCCAACTCAAGATTTTTCTTGTTGAAAATCAATTGTTCTTGGATTCGCTGTTTTTCTGTAATATCGATGGCTACGGCCATTGCTATTTTGGCTCCGGTTCCCGTCTTTCCGATATTAGTCGTATAAAAGTCCCATAAAAGTTTGTCATTGTTTTTTGAATTTATCAAAAACTCTCCATCATGAATTCTTTTGTCTGTATTGAAAACATTTTTGATTTCTTCGATTACGGCATCTCTGGCTTCTTTAGACTCGTAAGCTTTTTCTAGCCACTTATCAAAGGTTGGGATATCCTGATGTGTGTACCCTGACAACTCCGTCCAGGCGTCGCTTATTTGAAGGATTTTTCCGCTTTCATCATGGATTATGATAGGAATCGGAGCTTCCTTAACGATATTTGAAAATGCACTTGTCAATTCTTTTATAACAAGTCCGGATTTCTTTGTTTTTGTGATGTCTCTGAAGATAGTGACAAAATGCTTTTTATTATTTGGATACACGAGGATTTTAAACCATGTTGAAAGTTTCGATGAAAAACTTTCGAATTCTTTTACATAGTTGTTTAGGACAACATCTCCATAAACTTCAATCCAGTTGATATCGTCATCTCTTATACTTGGGAGGATTTCAAGGATGGTCTTGCCGATAATGTCTTTTGCTTTGAACCCGGTTATATTTTCAAACGCGGGATTGACTTCAAGAAATCGATAGTCGATCGGCTTGCCCGATTGATCGAATATCATTTCATGATAAGCGTAACCGTCGGCAGACTTTAACACTATCTCTCTATAAAACTGTTTATCCATTAAAACGCCTCCTTTCATCGTTGACATCTTATATATAATAATTATACAGATTTTGGTAAGTATTTACAATATTAGGGCTTAAAACAACTATGCTATTCATAAGGGAT
>CAYZPL010000088.1:0-4798 GCA_964480415.1 uncultured Candidatus Izemoplasmatales bacterium | reverse complement strand
AAAGATCGCCAGAGTATCGCAGACTCCCGGTAAGACGAGATTGCTCAACTTCTTTTTGATAAACAAGGAGTTCTATTTTGTCGATATACCTGGTTACGGTTATGCGAATGTATCGAAAAAACAATTGCTCGAATTCTCGCGGATGATCGAAGAATATCTGACAAATGAAAATCTGACTAGTTTCGTGCTTTTGCTGGATATCAGGAGGATTCCAAACGAAGACGACATCCTGATGTACGAGTATTTCAAATCGATAGACAGACCGGTGTTCCTGATTCTTACGAAAGCCGACAAACTGTCGAACAATCAACGAGTAAAACAGGAAGCTTTGATCAGAAAAACCATGCAACCGAGAGACGGGGACATTTTAATGCCCTATTCGATACAATCAAAAATCAACCATGACGAGATTTGGGAGAGGTTGACGGATACCTTAAGAGGTGTGGAATGAAGAACAACTATTATGACGAGATCGCAAAATATTATGATCAGCTTGTAAAAGACGATGTCGAAAACAATGCTTTTCCTTATGCGGCTTACGATGAAGTCCAGACGATCATCGCCGAATATATCGATGAAATACATAAGGAAGACAAACTCGAGATCTTGGATATCGGCATCGGCACGGCATCTCTATATGAGAAAATAATGCCGGAAAAGATCAACGTGACCGGAATAGACACATCCACGAATATGCTTGAGATTGCCAAACTGAGACTCCCGGATGCCAAACTTTTTGAACATGACATAGTGAAAAACCTTCCGGAGGAAATCAGGGGTGAGAAATTTGATTTCATCGTCATTGGTTACCTGTTCAAACATTTTGATATAAAAGCCGTGACGGACATCATCAATTTTCTCAAGAAGAACCTCGCTCCGTTCGGAAAAATACTGATTGCGGACATCATGTTTCTGGATGATGTCCACAAGAAATTATGCTTATCGAGACATAATGAATATCTGACGACAGAATATCATTATCACCTGTATAATCAGATAGTCAGAAAATTAGATGACAATTTCGCTCTCAGTTTTATGGAAATAAACGAGTACACCGGTATAGTCATCGCCGAAAATTATTATGATAATGCTTTACAATTCGAAGAAACTTTGGTAAAATACAAGTCAAATACAGCGAAGTGGAAGAGTAGTCATCCTCAGAAAAAAAGAGAGTAAACGGTTGGTGCGAGTTTGCTTCTGAAATGATGAAGGTAGCCATGGAGTAGTTCGGGTGAAACAGCAGTAGTCCGAAACGCAAGACCTGCGTTACAGGTTTCGAGTGCTAGAAATTCTAGAACAAAGGTGGTACCACGGTTATAAATCGTCCTTTTCGGACGATTTTTTTATTTTTAAGGAGATGATCACAAATGAAAAACTACATAGCATATTTGCGCGAAATGACCGGTGACAAGAAAGTCATTTTGAATGCCACGGCGGTCGTGATCGTCAACGACAAGAACGAGGTGCTTTTACAAAAACGTGCAGATAACTACTTATGGGGTTTGCCTGGTGGTATACTGGAAATGGATGAATCCATTGCCGAGGGTGCAAAAAGAGAAGTCAAAGAGGAAACCAATCTCGATATAGAAATCGAGAGATTCATCGGCGTCTTCACGAATCCTTTGATGGTCTGGCACGAAACGGACAAAGCCAAAGTGTACACTTTCGCATTCCTTGCGAGATCCACAGGCGGGCTTTTGCGAGTGAACGACGACGAATCGCTGGAACTCAAGTATTTCAAAGAAAAGGATGTGCCTAAGCTCCACAGCGTCGATATCAGGCAGATTGTCAAAGCATATTATGAAAACAAATACAACTTGGTAGAGGAGATTGATTATAATGGAAACTAAATACAACCATTTAGAAGTTGAAAAAGGAAAATACGATTTTTGGCTAAAGAACAAATTGTTCTCAAGCGGAGATTTGTCCAAAAAGCCATTCACGATAGTAATACCGCCGCCTAACGTTACCGGCAAACTTCATCTTGGCCATACTTGGGACAACACACTCCAAGACATGATTATCAGGAGAAAAAGGATGCAGGGTTTCGATGCGCTATATCTGCCCGGCATGGATCATGCAGGGATAGCGACACAGGCAAAAGTCGATGCTAAACTACGCGATCAGGGAATAAACAGATATGACCTCGGCAGAGAGAAATATCTGGAAATAGCCTGGAAATGGAAAACAGAATATGCAAACTTCATCCGCGAACAGTGGGAAAAGATGGGACTTTCTCTCGATTATTCAAAAGAAAGATTCACACTTGACGACGGTCTTTCCCAAGCCGTAAACAAGGTCTTCATCGATTTCTATAAAAAAGGTTACATCTATCGTGGTGAACGGATCATCAACTGGGACATCCAGGCGAAGACAGCTTTATCGAACATCGAAATCGAACATAGTGAGATCGAAGGTGCGTTATACTACATTACCTATCCGTTCGCGGATGGTTCCGATGGCGGACTGACGGTCGCGACCACTAGACCAGAAACGATGTTCGGAGATACAGCACTGATGGTTCATCCAGATGATAAAGCACATAACAAATATATTAGTAGAGAAGTTTACATACCGACAACAAAGACAAAAATAAAGGTCATTGCCGACAAATACGTCGACACGGAATTCGGAACGGGAATCGTCAAAGTCACACCGGCTCACGATCCAAATGATTTCCAAGTCGGTAAAAGACATGATCTTCCAATGCCTTTATGCATGGAAGAAGACGGCAAGATGAACAAGTTGGCAGGCAAGTACGAAGGCATGATGCGTTTCGATTGCCGTAAAGCTGTTGTCAAAGATTTGAAGGACATGGGTCTTTTACAGAAAATCGAGCCGATAAAACATGCAGTCGGACACAGCGAAAGAACTAACGTCATCGTCGAACCGAGACTGTCGAAGCAATGGTTCGTCAGAATGGACGAGCTAGCCAAAAACGCACTTGAGAAGAACACTGCCAAGTTCATTCCGGAAAGATTCGAAAAGATCTTCCGCAACTGGATGGAAGGCATCGAAGATTGGTGCATATCAAGACAGCTTTGGTGGGGACACAGGATCCCGGTTTGGTATAAAGATGAAGAGATATATTGCGGTGAAGAAGCACCAAAGGGCGAAGGTTGGGTCCAGGACGAAGATGTCTTAGATACCTGGTTCTCATCTGCTTTGTGGCCGTTCTCGACTTTGGGTTGGCCAATTGAGACGGATGATTTCAAAAGATATTATCCAAACACCGTCATGGTCACCGGTTACGATATCATTTTCTTCTGGGTCGCCAGAATGATTTTCCAAGGAATAGAATTCACAGGCAAGTCTCCGTTTGAGGACTGTCTTATCCATGGACTTATCAGGGATTCAGACGGTAAGAAGATGTCGAAATCATTAGGCAACGGTGTCGATCCGATCGAGATCATCGAAAAATACGGAGCCGATTCATTAAGATATTTCATCACCACCAATTCAAGTCCGGGGCAGGATCTTCGCTATGACGAAGAAAAGATCGTCTCCAGTTGGAACTTCATAAACAAACTCTGGAACATCAGCCGTTACGTCGTCATGAATACGGAGGAATTGAAAGCTGAAGATATCGTCATCGATATGTTCTCGCTGACATTCCCGGACAAATGGATTTTGACCAAAATGAACGAGACTATCAAGCAAGCCAATTATTTTTACGACAGCTATGAATTCGGAGAAGCTGCGAAATACATCTATAATTTCACCTGGCATGATTTTGCGGCCTGGTACGTCGAGATGTCGAAACTTTCCGACGAGAAGCAGACGAAGGTCATTCTTGTTTATGTTCTCAATAACATTCTAAAATTACTCCATCCTTTCATGCCTTTCGTCACCGAAGAAATATTCCAAAAACTGCCTAACAAAGAGATTTCGATCATGGTAGCAAGTTGGCCTGAACCAGATGGATTCATCTTCAATGAACTAAGCGACAAGGATTGGTTCTTTGATTTCATCAGAAGAATAAGAACCATAAGAAACGATTACCAGGTCTCATGGACGAAACCGATAGACATACTGGTCCAGACCAATTTAGAAGACAAGTTATTCATGGAGGACAACGACATGTACATCAAGAAATTCCTGAATCCTGGCAATCTGACCATCGAGGAAAACATCAATCCTCTGGAAAACAGCGTATCCATCATCCTCGCAAATCTTCAGGCATACATACCTCTTGGTTCCTTGGTCGACATCAACGAGGAGATCAAAAAGATCGAATCAGAGATTAAAAGACTGGATCAAGAGATCAAGCGCGGAGAGTCGATGCTCGGCAATCCGAATTTTGTCAGCAAGGCGCCGATATCAAAGGTCGAGGAAGAGAAGATAAAACTTGAAAAATACCGAGAAAGCCACAAAGAAGCCGCTTTAAGGCTTGAGGAGTTAAAAAAATAACCATGTTTTATAATTTTGAAGATGCAAAAAAATGGATTGAAAATGTCAAGAGATTCGTCCCGAAGATGGAAATCGACAGAGTCAGGAAAGCTCTTGACTTTTTCGGCCATCCAGAAAAGGAATTCAAATCGATCCATGTATCCGGAACCAACGGTAAGGGTTCGACAACCAATTACATTAAAAACATTTTGCATGAATCAGGTCTAAGGGTCGGTATCTACACTTCGCCTTATGTCGTTGAATTCAATGAGAGAATCGGATACGACGACATATTCATCACGGATCAGGAGATAGTCGATTACACCAACATCATCTATCCGTATTGGGAAAAACATCAGAACAAGGACGACCAGATAACCTTTTTCGAGATAATAAATCGGAAGAGCGT
>CAYZPL010000087.1:0-4833 GCA_964480415.1 uncultured Candidatus Izemoplasmatales bacterium | reverse complement strand
AAGAATGAATATCTATTCTTTCATCAAGAGATTGGAACCAGTCGAAAGCAACGAAAACGAAGCATTCAAATATATCAGAAATCCCGAAGATATCAAGGAGATTCTGAAAGACTCAGGATATATCCATCTGGAGTATTTCGGCACGAATTACCATGTGGCTGAAAAACTTGGATTCGGTCTAGCATTCGGAGAAAAGCAGTATTACATCCCGTATGAAGTAGCCGTTAAAAGCGAGGATTTCGTCGCATGGCTGAATGACCCTGAGATGAAAAAGAACGTCTTCGATCTGAAGACACTGAAAGTTATACTTCTGTGGGATGGATTTGACCTAGCAGGAGTCGAATTCGATCTTTTATTGTCGACATATCTGAACAATGCACAGGTCAATCAGGATGATTTCGCAGCAGTATGCGGTATCTACGGTTACCATGATGTCCTATTCGACGAGCAGGTATACGGTAAAGGCGCCAAGTACAGCCTTCCCGAAGAGGAAAAATACATTCAGCATGTTTTGTCGAAAGTAAAGGCGATCAAGCAACTCAAGGATGAATCTCTTGGTAAAAACAAAGAGAATGACCAGTATCATCTCTTAGTTGATATCGAGATGCCATTGGCTGATGCTTTGGCGGAGATGGAATACGCCGGGATCAATGTCGATATCAACGGACTCGATGACTTCGGAGCCGATCTCGAAAACAGGATAACCGACCTTGAAGAGATGATCTATTCGCTTTCTGGTGAGGAGTTCAATATCAACAGTCCGAAACAATTAGGCGAGATTCTTTTCGAGAAACTGTCACTACCTTCATATAAGAAAGGCAAGAGCGGATATTCAACTGATGTGTCGGTGCTTAAAAAACTCAATAAATTCCATCCGATTATCGATTATATCATGCAATACAGGACTTATACGAAACTCTATTCCACATATTATGAAGGCTTGAAACAAGCCTTGAAACTGAAGGATGACGGTAGAATCCATACCATCTACCAACAAGCTCTGACGAAAACGGGAAGATTATCATCAAAGGATCCGAACCTGCAGAACATCCCGATCAGAAATGAAGAAGGAAGAGAGCTAAGAAAGGTCTTCATCCCATCCGAAGGAAATCATTTATTGTCATTCGATTATTCGCAGATAGAGCTAAGGGTGCTCGCCGAGATAGCTGACGTCAAATCACTGAAGAAAGCATTCAATGACGGCAGAGACATCCATGAAGAGACTGCGAAGATGATATTCGCGAAAAACGACATTTCTCTGAAAGAAAGATCAATCGCAAAAACAGTCAATTTCAGCATCATCTACGGCAAGACCGTTTGGGGGTTGTCTGAGGATCTTAATATATCTCCTAAATCGGCCGAGCAGATCATAAACAGTTACTATGAAAGTTATCCGGAAATAAAAACCTATATGGACACCGTGATCGAATTCGCTAAG
Organism: uncultured Candidatus Izemoplasmatales bacterium; assembly: GCA_964480415.1. Taxonomy (GTDB): domain Bacteria; phylum Bacillota_I; class Bacilli_A; order Izemoplasmatales; family Hujiaoplasmataceae; genus CAYZPL01. The sequence goes on along the minus strand of CAYZPL010000087.1, from coordinate 3,395 downwards.
GATAACGGTTATGTCAAAACAAGATTCAATCGGCGCAGTTACATACCGGAAATCAACTCCAAGAACTACCAGACAAGACAATTCGGTCAAAGGATCGCAATGAACGCACCGATCCAGGGAACGGCTGCCGATATTTTGAAAATAGCCATGGTGAAAATCCAGAAAAAATTCGCTGAACTCAAGCTGAAATCCAGGATGATTCTTCAGATCCATGATGAAATAGTACTGGATATATCTGAAGGTGAAATGGAGAAGGTCACCGAAACTGTGAAAGATATCATGGAAAACGCGGTTGATTTCAAAACGAAACTGACAGTCAACTATGCGTCGGGGAACAATTTGTACGAGGTGAAATAGATGCCTGAACTACCTGAGGTGGAAACAGTTAAAGAAGCATTGAAACCAAGATTGATAGGACATCGGATAACAGGTATTGAAATCAGATATGAAGGGATCATAAAAAATATCAGTCCCGATGATTTCAAAAAACGAGTTATCGGACAAACATTCAGAAAAATAGACAGATATGGAAAATACCTGATATTTGTGCTTGATGATCTGTCCATGGTCTGCCATCTGCGCATGGAGGGAAAGTATTTCATCAAACCGATTGATTTTGAGCCGAACAAACATGAGCACATAATTTTCTTTCTGGACAACCAACAGAAACTAAGTTATCAGGACGTAAGGAAATTCGGGACCATCGAAGTGACGGAGATAGGGAGCGAATTCAAACTGGAAAGCCTGAAGAAATTAGGTCCCGAAGCCAATGACAAAAATCTAGATTTGAATTATCTTTATGATAAAATTCACAATTCCTCAAGAGCGATCAAATCCATACTTCTGGATCAGACCGTTATATCCGGACTGGGAAACATCTATGTCGACGAGACTCTTTTTCTGGCTAAAGTCCATCCTGAAACCAAAGGAACAAAACTCTCAAGAGAGACTGTAAAACGCATTGGGAAAAGTGCGAGACTTGTCCTTGAAAAAGCCATATCCTTGGGAGGAACCACAATCAGAACCTACCAATCCAGTTTTGGCATCGACGGAAGATTCCAAAACGAACTTAATGTACATACCAAAGAAAATGAGAAATGCAAGGTGTGTGGTGATATAATAAAGAAGATAAAAGTCGGAGGAAGAGGCACATATTATTGCCCGACATGTCAAACAAAGGAGAAATAATCATGAAAGTAATTGGCTTGACCGGCGGAATCGCCTCAGGTAAAACGTTGATTGCCGAATGGTTTATTGAAAACAATGTGGTCTTGCTCGATTCTGACAAGATTTATAAGCAACTACTCAAAACCAATGAAATATTGTATAATAAGATTACTGACTATTTTGGCCAGAAATTTGAGACTGAAAACGGTGAGTTGAATTTGTCCGAACTAGGCAAATATGTCTTCTCACATCACGATGAACTTGAGAAACTGAACGAGATTGCCCACCCTTTCGTATTACAGGTATTGGAAGAGAAAATCCTATCTTATCAGAAGCAAAACAAGGATTTGATCGTTCTCGATATTCCCCTTCTCTACGAAGCGAAACTCGAGTATATCTGTGATGAGATAATCTGTGTCTATGTCGATTACGAAACCCAGATTGAAAGATTGCAGAAAAGAGATTCCATCGACAGAGAATTCGCCATCAAGAAAATATCGGCACAGATGGATCTTAAAGAAAAAGCTGAACTTTCTGATTACGTCATCGACAATTCCGAGAATATCGAAAGCACAAAAAAACAATTCGTCTTAACTTTGGAAAAGATTAGGAGTGAGATAAATGTCATTTAAAAGTTTTTTTACAAACTCAGTAGAAACCAGGGAACTAAACAGGGATCCCGACCTTAGGACCAACTACTATAGAAACAAAATTAGTGAAGTAGTTGAAACTCTCAAGGAATTAGCGGAAGAGGAACACATGGTTTTGAGACATTTTGACGAAATCCATAAGGAATTGCATTTCGTCGGAAGCGGATTCGAAGCGATTGTGACACTTACCACAATCTCACCAGTGGAATGTGCAGTTGATTTCAAAATCAATTATTTCACAGCGTTTGGTTTCAACAGGCCTAAGAACAAGGTCTTGCATTTTTACCAGGCACTAAAAAAGAAATTGAATTTCAAAGGCATATCATTACATCCATAAGAGGTGAATCATTTGGAAGGCGTCAGAAGAAGCGACACATTTATGGTTTCCGGAGAAGGATTCTGCTCTTCCGTGGATTATCAGGTATTGACGCTGCTTTATCAGCCGATTATCGGCGAATCAGCGTTTGCTCTATATCTTACCTTGATGAATCTGATGGACAGACAGGGTTTGATTTCCGAAGAATATCTTCATTCGGATCTGGAATCACTACTTAATAGGAAATTGTCCGATATCGAATCGGACAGATTTAAACTTGAAGCGATCGGGTTACTGGTTACTTTTTTTGCCAGCGACAGTTTCACTTATGAAATCAAATTGCCTTTAAGCGCCAGAAGTTTCGTCAATGACGGTATACTCGGTCAATATCTGATATCAGCGATATCCAAAACGAGATTCAAGAAGATTCTGAAAATATTCAAGATCAAGGCGCCGAAGAAAAAGCAGAAATATAATATCTCGAAAGCTTTCAACGAAATATTCCCTTCGATCGCACTGGAAACCAATCTCGAAGAGGACAATCTGATATCGGGTGAACCCGTAAGATTTCAGAATCTCAGCAAATATGATTTTGATTGGCGGCTTCTGAAGGACAGCATATCGGAGGAATTCTTTTCATTCGACGACATGACAGAGGCGATCAAATCGAAAATCGAGAAATTGAGTTATGTTTACGGACTGAATGAATTGATCATGAAAGAGATCCTGCTTCAGTCTTTGGATGATTATAAACATATCAATATCGAGAAGCTGGCGAAGAACACCAGGGACAGATTCGATCTCGAAAAAGCGAAACCGAAAAAGAATACAAAAAAGCCAGAACCGAGAAAAGTCGCGAACCTGCCGACCGATCCCGTCGAGTATTTCAAAGCGATCACCCCGACTCAACTGCTTGAGGAAATCGGTGACGGACTTGTTTCCATCGTCGATCTGAAAACAATAGAAAGACTCATCGACGAAATCGGACTGGAACCGGGTGTGGTCAATGTGCTGATTTCTTATATCACAAGAAAAAAAGAGGGCACGATGCCGACTTATCGATATTTCGAAAAAGTCGGAGCCAGCTGGAAACGAAATCACATCAATTCCGTCGAGACGGCAATGGAATATATCAAACATCTTGAAAGCCAGATTAAAGAAAGCCAGAACGGTAAATATTCAGGTAATAAAAAGAACGACATCGAAAACGATTGGCTTGATGAATATATCAAATCATTGGACTAGGAGGCATGGATGAAAAA
>CAYZPL010000086.1:0-4863 GCA_964480415.1 uncultured Candidatus Izemoplasmatales bacterium | reverse complement strand
CATTTTGTCGATCTCATCGATCAAAAACACAGGATTCGTTACTTTCGCCTTGATCATGCCATTGATGATACGTCCAGGTAAAGCGCCGATATAAGTCCTTCTATGGCCTCTGATCTCTGCTTCGTCATGCACACCACCAAGACTGGTCTTGACGAACTCACGTTTTAAGGCATTGGCTATGGATCTTGCCAGTGAAGTCTTTCCGACACCTGGAGGGCCAGACAGACAGAGAATCGTCTGAGGATTCTTTCCCGTCAACATTTTCACCGAAAGGTATTCGATGATTCTTTCTTTGACTTTTTCGAGTCCGTAGTGTGCTGATTCAAGTTTCTCGATTGCGACATTGATGTCTTTCTCATCTTCAGTGGCTTTCGCCCATGGGATGGAGATCAACGTCTCAAGATATGTTCTTACAACGCTTGCCTCGCTGGAATTTGCGGAAAGATATTCATATCTTCTCAATTCCTTCATCGCCTTTTCCTTGATTGCCGGAGGCATGTCTGACGCTTCGATCTGTTCAAGCAGTTTCTGGGCGTCGCTTTGTTTCGAGTCTCCCAGTTCTTCTTGGATCGCACGCATCTTTTCGCGGAGATAATATTCTTTTTGGTTCTGATCGGCCGATTTTCTTACGGTCTCGTTGATCTTGGTTTCGATCGATTGGAGAGTCTTTTCCTTTTCGATGTCTTCGAGAAGCATCTGTAATCTCTTGTTTATCGATATCTCCACAAGATATTTGATCCGTTCGTTTTCGGCGATTCGCATCTCCGCTGCGATCAGATCACATAATTCGTCGGATGTGATTCCAGCTTTAAGTGATTGCAATACTTTCTTGGAATCACGGAACAAAAACGATGCGTTCTCGATGATTTCCTTGGAAACCATCTTGAGTAATACTTTTTCCTCGTCCAGATTATCCGGTTTCAAAGTCATCGATGTGAAATCGATCAGATAATACGGCTCTCTGGCGACCAGATCGTTTAATTTGACTCTGGTTACCGGTTCGAATTTTATTTTATAGTTGCCGTTAGGCAATTTGATTTTTACTGATATTCTTGCGAGCAGACCTACTTCGACGAAGTCCGTGAATTCAGGCTCCATGATCTCCGCGTCTTTTTGGAAGACCAAAAGCAAATAACCATCGCGATTGTTTTCTGCCTCGGCGATGGCGTTTTTTGAGAATTCTCTACCGACTTCTACTCTTACATCCGATCCCGGGAGGAAGATAATGCCTCTGACGGGGATTACCGGTAGGTGGTCTGAGAAGATTTTTTTAGGGTCGTACATATTCTCACCTCATCTTTTCATTACTATATAGTTCATTATTATTTTATCATATCTCATAAAAAAAACCTAATGTTTTAATGAAGTATTTTTCAGTAAATTTACAGGTTTTTTTCATGTATTTTAAGTGTATTTATCGCTTGATTATTGGTTGATTTTAGCTTTTTCCACCAATGTGTCGATAGCCTTGACATAGACGATTTCGGATTCGATCGTACTTTCGGGAATCGACGCTTTGGCTTGTTCAAGAGTCACATTATGTGCTTTGTACTGTTCGACAATCTCTTGATATTTGGCTTCGATCTCCTCTTTTGTGCCCTTAAGTTCCAACGCTTTCGCGATGGCTTCGATCACAAGTTGTTCGGAGAGAGTTCTGGTGGCTTGTGTTTCCAGGTCTTTTTCGAAATCTTCTTCGGTCTTGCCCATATATTGAAGATATGTGTTTAGATCCAAACCATATTGTTTCACTTGGTTGACAGTGTTCTCTTTAAGTCTGGAAATCTCTTCTTTGACCATCTCTTCAGGTAATTCGAATTCAGCGTTTTCAACTGCTTTATTGATCACAGTAGATCTGATCTGATTCTTGTTCTGAGCTTCCTTTTCGTCTTCCAATTCTTTTTTGACGAAGTTTCTGAACTCTTCGATGGTGTTTACGTTTTCCATGTTGATCTCTTTGACGAAATCCTCATTCAGTTCCGGAACTACTCTTTGTTTGATCTCATGTAGAGTGCATGCGAACAAAGCTTCTTTTCCTGCTAAGGTTTTTTCATGGTAGTCTTCAGGGAAAGTGACTTTCACGTCTCTGGATTCTTCTGATTGCATGCCGACCATCTGTTCTTCGAATCCAGGAATGAATTGACCGGAACCGATGACGAGTTCATGGTTTTCCGCTGAACCGCCTTCGAATTTCTCACCATCTATTGATCCTGAGAAATCAAATACTGCTGTGTCCCCGTTTTCCAAAGTCCCTTCTTCTTTGACGATCATTTCCGCATGTTGTTCGAGTCTTTTCTGAATATCGGCGTTGATTTCGGTATCCGATGCCTCGACTGGGAGGATCGTTACTTCCAAACCTTCATACTGACCGAGTTTCACTTCCGGCTTGACAGCTACTGTCACACCGTAAGTGAAATCTTCTCCTCTTTTGACTTTTGCGACATCAAGGTCGATCTTAGGTTGAGCCACGACTTCGATGTTATTTTCCACTACTGCTTCATAATATGTTTCCTGCAATACGTGCTGTATCGCTTCCTCATAAAGGCTTTCTACTCCGTACTTGGCTTCATAAGCGGTTCTTGGAGCCTTCCCTTTTCTAAAGCCTTTGATTTCTACTTTTTCGTTTTCGATTTGAAATGCGTGATCTAGTCCGTGTTCGAATTGTTCTTTCGTGACAGTCACTTCGAAATGCACTCTTGATCCACTAAGTTTGTCTATAATCATCTTATTACTCCTTTATAAGTTTTTCACTTTTCCAATTATAACAAAAATGGTATAAGAAATCAATCTTTTTACATCCGCTAGAAGACTTTTTCGAATAATGATTTAAGTCTCGACGGCAGTTTCTTTGCCGACTCCGCGATTACTCTCGGCAACAAGAGCATCGCTTCACCGAATGCGAGTTTTCTGATTTGACTTTTCGGAATGCCTTTCAGGTTCATGAACAGGTAGTTTCTACAGATTATTCCGACCCTTAAGGAAAGCAAAGCGTTTCCTATGCCTTGGGCGAACGAGCCTGTTATCGTATTGAGCAACGGAATCTTCTCCAGAGCGCTCAATCCTTTGGATGGGAATAATTCCGAGAAGTTGATGCCTTCCAATGTCTCAGCGATTATCGCCGCGGAAAGAACATTGAATGACAATCTGCCCAAAGCCGGATAACTAGGTCTGAAGCCACACTTGACCACAAGCTTGTTTATCAGTTTCAGATTGATGGTGATGACCGCAAGCGAATCAAGCCTGCCGTTCTGGCTGATCGCCGTGGTCAAAAAGATGGTTTCCGCATGGGAGACGATGATCTTGTTCAATTCCTTTTTGATAGTGGTGTCGAACACCTGGCTCAGGTTTTCCTTAAGTGCAACGGCATTGCCGAGGCTTTGGTTGATGTTTTCCTTCTCTTCTTCTGACAGGTATTCCTCTTCAAGCAGGTTCTTCGATACTTTCTTGTACATCGAGTAATTACGTCTGGCGTTTTCATCCTCGTCGAACAAGGTGTCCATTGAAAAGGTCGGCGAAAAGAGTACTTGGAACAAAGGTCTTATGATCAGTATGATGAACAATATGGCCGAGACGACGTAAAAAGCATATTCCACATAAGGACTTAACTTTCTCAGTCTTTCACCAAGTTGCAACACCGAACTCACGATTATTAGAATAATGAAGAACAGCGAACTGATTCCAATCGTTATCCAAAAAGTTTTATTGAATTTTTTCATTGTATACCCCCAGAAATCTTTATTTTCCTATATTCAATGATAGCACAACGCCAATTGTTATGGAAGATGGAAACCAAAATATCGTATAAACAGAATCCCATGGTGGCGGATATAAAAAGGCCTCCGCAAAAAGCCACGGAAACCTTTGTGTATTATAGGATAGCCTTTATGCCTCGTAAACGACAGGTATGCCTGTCTTGTATCCAGCGTCATGGATCGCCTGTATCAGGTCCTTGCTTTTGGATTTCTCGCCTTCGAAGAGGATTTCGGCCCTTTTTGAAGGAAAATCGTAATCGAATTTCTCGGCCCCATGATCCATCAAAGCTCTGTCGATCGTGTTGATACAGCCGGCACATCTGATATTGGTGATCCTTACATTCAATCTGTATCTCACTTTAGGCACCTCCTCAAGTATGATGTGTTTCACTAGTTTCATTATACTCTTTGAGGCTAAGCAATGCACGTGAAACGATAATAAACCATATTAGTCCTCCAGGCTATATTCATTATGATTTGACATAGATGAATTTCCTGTCGAAATCGATTATATGCTCCTTTTTCATCTGGATCAGTTCTCTGGACAAGGACGGCCTTGGAATATTCAGATAATTCGCCAACGATTCTTTCGACTCACCAATGGGAATCCTCTCCTGATCGTTTGAGAAAGCCTGTTGGATCGCGATGTAATAATTTATCTTCTCTCTTATCGTCTTCTGTCCCAAAAGTTTCAGCCTGGTATTGAAACCGAAAGCCCTGTCGCAAACCAGATTCAGGAAATTATGCATGATGACAGGATCATTCGCCAGCAAACGGTTCAGATGCATCTCATCGATCGTCGCAAGTTTAACCTTGGTTTTGGTGATGACGCTACCCATGTATAGTTTATATGTACTGAATAAAAGAATCTCGCCGAAAAGCTGTCCTTCTCCCAAAGTCGATATGATGAACGGGGTTCCGTCATAGGAATACGAGATTATCTCGACTTCACCCTCGAGAATGACGCTGATCTCGGTACATAGTTCGCCTTCAAGATGAATGGTCGTATTCTCATTGAATTCCTGTATTTTCATGTTTTTATCGACTGACGCCGAAGTTGTTCCTTTGAATAGTTTGCATCTGGATAAATCAAACATAATTTCACTCTTTTCTG
>CAYZPL010000085.1:0-4903 GCA_964480415.1 uncultured Candidatus Izemoplasmatales bacterium | reverse complement strand
CACCCCAAGAAATTTTTTTTCAACGCAAAACTTTGGCATCGCTTAACTTCTCGAAGAAAGCGGGGTCCCAGGTTTCCCGAAAGATTTGTGTTTATTTCAGAAATGTCTCTTTTAAGGAGCTCTACTTTTTTCTCATTCTTTGTGCTTGGTTAAAAATCTAAGCTCTATTCACTTTTCCGCTTTTTAATGCTCTAGCAGAAACGTATACTTTTTTGACTTGACCATTTTCGTCTACAACTCTGACTTTTTGAAGATTTGCCTTCCATTGTCTCTTTGTCGCGTGCATTGAATGCGAACGTTGATTGCCGGTCATAAATTTTTTACCTGTTACACTACATACTCTTGGCATGATATCACTCCGTTCCTGTTAAGATTTCAGCATTAATTATTTTATCATATATTAGAAAAAATGCAAGTGTTAAAAGAATTAAATTTACATACATGGCTACTCGGGGTTAAGTTATTGCAATAATCAGCCGGATGTGTTATAATGCTAGTGATTTTTTTCTCAAAAGATCAAGAACAAAATAAAGTTGTTATAACTACATAGATATCGAAATGTAAAGGAGACAAATTATGGCAACCCATCAGTTAGATGGAAATCTATTTAGAAAGCTAATAATCAACGGTTGTACCCGTTTGAAAAATAATATGGATTACATAAATGATCTGAATGTCTTTCCCGTACCTGACGGAGATACAGGTTCCAATATGTCGGCGACGATGTCGGCAGGAGCCAAAGCGATTGAAGCAGGCGAGGAAAACGAAATAGGTCTCGTCGCAAGAAAACTGGCAAGAGGAATGCTCATGGGAGCAAGAGGTAATTCAGGTGTAATCCTTTCGCAACTATTCAGTGGGATAGCCAAAGGTTTGAAAGATTATGAAACTGCTGATCCGGAGGTGTTCTCAACCGCTCTAAGATCAGGTGTCGAACAAGCTTACGCTGCAGTCATCAATCCTGTTGAAGGAACGATGCTTACCGTATCGCGAGAAGCGGCTGACAAAGCTGTCTCAGTAGCGGAAAACGTCAGCGATTTTGAAGAACTTTTCCAAATCTATCTTAAGGAACTGAACGAATCGTTGGTAAGGACGCCGGATTTGTTGCCGATACTGAAAGAAGTTGGCGTCGTCGATTCGGGTGGTGCCGGATTCATCGAAGTGATCGTCGGAATGGTAGACGCTTTGAATGGAACCATCTATGAAGAAAATCATCCTGAAGCGGGACAAAACTATAAAGTCGATCTGACGAATTATCATCATGCCGAAGGCGAGAGCCTAGGGTATTGCACTGAATTCATCATGCAGATCGAAAAAGTCTCCGAATTCTCACAACAGGATTTCATCGACATGATTTCACCTTTGGGTGAATCGCTTGTTGTTGTCCAAGACGAGAACATCCTGAAAGTGCATATCCATACACTTACGCCTGGTGACGCACTTAACCTTGCTCAACATTTCGGTTTCTTCATCAATCTGAAAGTAGAAAACATGGATCTCCAGCATACTGAGGTCCTAATCCATCAGGATGCCGATCATCAGGACAATTGCGAATGCGGTCACGATCACTCGCACAGTGTGGCGCCAGGAATCAAAAAGAAATATGCTTTGGTTGCGGTCGTCAACGGAGAAGGTCTGAAAGAGACGTTCATCGAGATGGGTTGCGACTACATCATCGACGGTGGTCAGACAATGAACCCTTCGGTAGAGGACTTCGTCAAAGCTGTCGAACAAATCAACGCTGAGCACATCATCATCATCCCGAACAACAAAAATGTTATGTTGTCGGCTGAAACAGCCGCCAAAGTCATCGAGGAACATGATGTACAGGTACTAAAGGCTAAAACTGTTGCCGAAGGATATGCGGCACTTACGATGTTCGATGCGACTCAAGATATCGAAACTAATCTTGCGGATATGGGTGACTATATCAACAACGTCAAAACCGGTGAAGTCACATTCGCCATCCGTGACAGTAAGAATGATGGTGTAGATATCATCAAAGATGATTTCATGGGCATATTCAACGGCAAGATCGTTATCAGCCACAAACACAGACCGGAAGCAGCCAAAGAATTGTTGAAACAGATGATCGACGAAAGATCGGAAATAGTGACGGTGATGTACGGAAGCGACGTCAGCGATGAAGAAATAGCTGAATTGCAAGAATTCATGGCTGATAATTTTGAAACCGAGGTTGAAGTCATCAACGGCGGGCAGAACATATATTCATACATCATTTCTGTAGAATAGATTTTTTAAGAGGTATTGAGAGATACCTCTTTTTTTTATATAATGAGAGTAGTCGTTTTCGGGGTGAATCGTGGAAAACTTACAAATGCTTGACGGAATAGGCAAAGTCACGGAAAAAAAATTGAATTCCATGGAGATATTTGACATAAACGATCTGCTTCATGCCTATCCCAAGAAATACGAATTGCATACCCTTGAAGACACGGATGCCTTCAAACTTGACACTCAATTGTCGTTTGCGGTTACAGTCAAAAAACCTGCTAAGGTTTTTTATATTCGCAAAAGACTGACCAAGCTATCCGTGACTGTGGAAATGGACAGATTGATATTCAACGTCCATATTTTTAACCGTGAGTTTCTTGCGAAGCAATTGGTTGAAGGACAAAGAATAGTTGTAACTGGAAAATTCGTCAGCAATTTCAACAATTTCACTGCGAGCGGAATTGTTTTGGAAAAAAATTACAGACCGGGTATAATCCCCGTATACAATATTAAGGATATCAACGATTCCCTGATAAGGAAAGCGATCAAGTCCGCATTTGACACCAAATATGAACTAATTGAAGAGATACCGGCATCGATTCTTAAAAAAAGACGTATTCCCGATATCAATCAAACAATCAGGAAGATCCATTTTCCGGAGACGGAAGAAGATATCGCAATTTCTCAGAATCGGATCAAATATGAGGAACTTCTTGATTTCGCGCTAAAAGTCGAGAGTCTGAAAAAACTGAATCAGACGATTTTCACACCAGAGAAAAAATATGATATCAAGGTTGTTAAAGAGTTTATTGAAAAGTTGCCATTCGTATTGACGGAAGATCAAAAACAGGCGACTAACGATATCTTCAGGGACTTGAAAAAAAACAGACAGATGAACCGTCTTTTACAAGGAGACGTCGGATCCGGCAAAACGATTGTCAGCGTTCTGGCTTCCTTGGCCGTCTGCACCGCAGGCTATCAAGTGGCTTATATGGCGCCTACATTGGTTTTGGCCAATCAGCACTATGAAACATTCAAGAGATATTTCAAGAACTATCCGCTCACTATAACGCTTCTGACGAGTGAATTGTCCACAAGGGAAAGAAACGATGCATTGTCATCGATTCTTTCTGGAGAGACAGACATCATCATCGGAACGCACAGTCTAATACAAGATGACATCGGCTACCATAAACTCGGATTCATCGTCATCGACGAACAACACAGGTTCGGTGTCGAACAAAGAAAACAGCTTAGAAAAAAAGGTGTCGTTCCCGACATCCTGTTGATGTCAGCCACACCGATTCCGAGGACTTTGGCGATTTCTTTATTGGCGGATATCGATGTGTCTTCAATAATGACCAAACCTGCAGGCAGAAAACCTATCGTGACAGATATCGTCAGTTTTGAAGAAATCGACGGACTGGTGAAAGTCATCATTAGGGAAGTGGAACTTGGACATCAAGCCTATTTCATTTGCCCACTTATTGAGGAATCTGAAAATTCAAGAAACATATCTCTAGAAGAATTATTACCGATATTAAAAACAAAATTGCCGAATAACATAACCATGGATGTACTCCATGGCAAGATGAAGGATCAGGAAAAACAGGATGTGTTGCGGAGATTCTATATGAACGAAACCAACATCCTGCTTTCGACCACGGTTGTCGAAGTCGGAGTCAATGTCCAGAACGCGACGGTCATGGCAATTCTTAACGCCAATGCCTTCGGGTTGGCCCAATTGCACCAATTGAGAGGCAGGATCGGTAGAAACGTCTATCAATCTTACTGTTACCTCATTGTCGATGAGATTATGGCACAATCGGAAAGATTGGATATACTTAAACAGACTGATGACGGATTCGAAATCAGTGAATATGATCTCAAAATTAGAGGTCCGGGAGAAATGTTCGGATTTTCACAGTCTGGAATACCGAACTTTTCGATGGCGAATATCATTACCGACAAGGAACTATTGGAAGCGGCTTTCCAAGATGCCACGGAAATCATCAATTCTGACGATGTGAAGGCAAAAATTCTGACAAATAAATCAATAAAACTGATAGAATCTTATAATTTGGATTAGTTTATGATATACTAATCTAATGAAGAGGTGGACTTATAAATGATTAAAATCGCTATAGATGCAATGGGTGGAGATTACGCTCCGAAAGAACAAGTCGAAGGTGCAATGCTTGCCATAAAAAAGATAGATGACATTGAAATTGATCTATACGGAGATGAAGCCGAAATAAGGAAATTTCTGACGAATTCCGAAAGAATCAGCATAGTTCAAACCGATTATGTGATTCCGATGGGTGAAAAGGATCCGATCAGCGCCATCAAGACACACAGAAATTCATCAGTCGCAATGGCCTTATCAAGTCTTAGGGAAGGTTCGAGTGATGCGGTTGTCAGCAGTGGTGCGACTCAGGCTTTGATCGCTGGGGCGCATATCCTTGTCAGAAGGATGAAAGGATTCAAGCGTACCGCGATAGCGCCAGTGATTCCTTCCGTGACAGGAAAACCGACAATTCTGCTTGATGCCGGAGGCAACATCACAATCAGACCTGAACATATGTTGCAACAGGCATATTTCGCAAAGATTTATGCCCAAAAAGTCCTTAAAGTGGAAAATCCTATCGTAGGACTTATCAACATCGGCACC
>CAYZPL010000084.1:0-4937 GCA_964480415.1 uncultured Candidatus Izemoplasmatales bacterium | reverse complement strand
ACACTCAAATTCGAGGCCGAATCAGTTAGGATGGCTACTTTCATTATATTTTCCTTCTTTTCGAATATCATCAATCATGATATTTTTTTTAAAATAATGTTAATTAAAATTACTATGTCACACATAGTTATTTTATATTTTAAAGAAGAAAAATACAAGTCTTTTTCAGGATTATTTCAGATTAGTATTTCATATCAACCTTCAAATCCCTCTGGTACCACCAGTAATCAATACTTTCATATAATATGCTCCTCAACATTATTTTAGAGAATTTGAATTCAAAATAAACGGTTCATTATAATTATGTAAAATTATAACATAAAAAATCCGGGGACTAATTGGCTCCCGGATATATTTATGATTCATTTCTATAGTATGAGATGGTTGAAAATATGCTTTTGTTATTTCAAATCAACTAGGACATTGTCTCCTTCCAACTTAACGGAATATGTTTTGGCATTTTTTACCGGGAATTTCATAAACAAGATTGTTGGTTTGCCGACTATCTCACCATTCTTGACATTTATCATGGTATGATGAGCTTTGCATGTGACGATTCCATCCACAAAGGTTCCTTTGACTAAAGACGTTCCCAAATGTGGACATTTGTCATTCATGGCAAATACCTTCCCCTCAAAATAAGTAAGCAATAATGCAAAATTCTCATGCTCGACTCGAAGCTTTCCATTTTCCTTAACTTCCTTTAAGGTTGCTAAATTTACCCACATAATTATCAACTCCTTTTCATTTATATTAATATATTTTACTGATGTCTGTCTATAGGATATTGAAAATAATATGTGAAAGTGCACCTTCACATAATCATAAACGTGTATAATGTTAGGAATTAATCCTATATACTTAATATGATATATCTGTCTATTGTTTTTTTCTAAAATACAGCTTTAATTCTTAGAAGTGTCAGGTCTTGTATGTCTTGACTTCCGAATAGTCAAGAGCAATCAAACCTTCTCCCTTTCGGAATTAGCGGTGATCCCATTTTTATAAATCCTGTTTAGGATATATTAGGAAAATTCAACAATATTTTTGTGTGGCAATATTTTGCATGGTTACCATACGTTATCAATAACTATGATATAATTGAAACAGAAACATAATAATATTTGGGAGGGTATGATTATGGAACGAGATGTTTTCCAAAAACTTAGAAGATTTAACATGATTATGGGTGCCTTACACTTGATACAAGCGATCTTGATGCTGATTTTAGCTTCGACAGTGATTCAGAAAATCAGTGAATTCAAGCCGCAAATTACACAAAACTACTTGATTTTTAATAATGCGACACAATCTTTGGAATTGACAAGCTCAAACCTGTTTCAGCTGCCATTTGGCATATTGGTCGCTTTGTTCTTGTTTATTTCCGCAATTGCGCATGCGCTTATTTCCATACCGAAGAAATTGAATGATATATATAATCAAGATCTTCAGAAAGGAATCAATAAATTCAGATGGTTCGAATACGCGCTTTCTTCTTCCATCATGATCGTATTGATTTCAACATTGTTTGGAATCTATGATATCGCATCACTTATCTTGATTTTCATCGTCAACGCTTCGATGAACATGTTTGGGCTTGTCATGGAACAGTTGAACTCCAAACGTCAAAAAGAAGACAAAGTCAATTGGGGTCCATTCATATGGGGTTCATTGGCGGGAATCGCTCCTTGGATCGCGATTCTGCTTTACATGTTCGGAACCGGCAATTTCGATCAAGTCCCATGGTTCGTCTGGGCGATTGTAGGAACTTATTTCGTTGCTTTCAACACATTTCCCGTCAACATGGTATTGCAATACAAAAAAGTCGGAAAATGGAAAGATTATCTTTACGGAGAACGTACATACATCGTCTTAAGCCTTGTGGCGAAATCAATCCTTGCATGGCTTGTTTTATTCGGTGCAATGCAACCATAAACCAAAATATGAAATACTGGATTTTTCCAGCATTTCCAGGAGTTATTCATGAAAATTAGTAAAATCAGACATCCGGAACTCTTTCAAGGCAGAAAAAAGAAAGACCACTACTTTGAAGGCTGGTATTTCAAAGCGGTCAGTTCCGATGGTTTGTACACTGTCGCTTTCATTCCCGGCATCAGTATAAACAAAAAGGATCCACATTCTTTCATACAAGTATTCATTTCGGAAGGAAAAGATAATGATGTCAAGTTGAAGACAAATTACTTTCGCTTTCCGATAAATGAGTTTAAAGACGAAATATCGCCTTTTTCAATATGGATTGGAAAGAACCACTTCTCAATGGAAACAGTGTCAGTAGATTTAAAGAACGATGATTTCCGACTTTCTGGAAGTTTTGAAATTTCTAACATCCAACCGATCAAAAAGACATTTTTCGATCCGAATATCATGGGTCCTTTTGCTTATTTGTCATTCATGGAATGCTATCACGGAATCATATCCATGAACCATCTGGTGAATGGCAGCCTAAAATACCTTGATAAAACGATTCCTTTCGAAAATGCGAAGGGCTATATCGAAAAAGATTGGGGTCGTTCGTTTCCCAAAAAATATATTTGGATTCAAAGTAATCACTTTGAAAACGAAAATACTTCTTTTATGTTTTCATATGCGACAATCCCGTTTATGATCTTCTCATTTAAAGGATTGATCGTAAATCTATTGTATGAGGGAAAAGAATATCGGTTCGCAACCTACAACGGAGCGAGAATAAAAGAAAAGAAGATTTTGGGTAATGAGGTTCAGATCAGACTTAAGAAAGGCAGAACACTTCTGGAAGTCTATGCAAAATCAGATAAACAGATCGATCTGAAATCTCCGAAAAAGGGAATGATGATTGAACAGATCAAAGAAGGATTATCAGGCACTGTTGAAATCAAGCTCTATCATAAGTCGAAACTGATTTATAGCGACAAGGGAATTCATGCCGGTATAGAAATCATGATGTAAAAAAGGTTGAAACTTCAAGTTTTCAACCTTTTCTTTATTTATTGGATTTCCATGGTATTTATGGATTCTACTCAAGTATCTTCAATAGACTCTTGCCGTATTCAGTGCCTTTGAGATTGTAATTGTCCGCGATCGTCTGTCCGATATCCGCGAAGGTGTCGGATACCGGCAACATTCCGCCTTGGAAATCATTGGCGTAGATGAAAAGCGGTATATACTCTCTTGTATGATCGGTTCCATGATGAGTCGGGTCGTTGCCGTGATCGGCTGTAACCATAAGCAAGTCGTCGCCATTCATCCTCTTGACGAATTCCGTTAGATCCCGATCGAATTCCTCCATCGCCATCTTGTATCCTTCAGGATTGCGGCGATGTCCGTATTTGGCATCGAAATCCACAAGATTTATGAATGCTAATCCTGTAAATTCCTTATCGATCAAAGCTGTGGTTTTAACCATGCCGTCATGATTGGAAACGATCGAATAATGATCTGTGATTCCAGAGCCATCAAAGATGTCTCTGATCTTACCCACGGAAATGACATCGAACTTCTGTTCTTCAAGGACGTTCAACACCGTTTTTGATGGCGGTGTAAGCGCATAGTCGTGGCGATTAGGCGTTCTTGTGAACCCGTCTTTCTCGTTTCCGACATATGGTCTTGCGATGATGCGTCCGACTCTCCATTTGTCAACTAAAGTCAGTTCTCTGACTTTATGGCAGATATCGTACAACTCATCTAAAGGAATGATCTCCTCATGCGCCGCAATCTGTAAAACGGAATCAGCGCTTGTGTAAACGATAAGATCGCCTGTAGCCATCTGATGCGGTCCAAGTTCCTTGATGATTTCCGTCCCTGATGCGGACTTGTTGCCGACGACCTTTCTACCGGAGAGTTGTTCAATCTCCTTGATGAGATCTTCGGGGAATCCTGTTTCCGTAAATGTCCTGAACGGAACGCTGGTTTTGATTCCCATCATTTCCCAGTGTCCGGTCATGGTGTCTTTCCCGTTTGACATCTCCGCCATCTTGGTCACGTTGGCTTTCGGATGCTCAACCGGTGGGACGCCTAATATTTTGGTCAGGTTGCCATAACCGAAAGACCCAAGCAAAGGCAGTTTAATTCCGCCTGTGGCTTTGGCCAGATTTCCTATCGTATTGGCACCGACATCGTCGAATTTGGCTGCGTCGGGCATTTCGCCGCAACCTACCGAGTCCATGACAATCAAAAATACTCTTTTAAATTTCATTTTCATTCCTTCTTTCCCTTAGCACGCGGATGAGCCTTGTTATAAGCATCCTGAAGATGTTTCTTGGATACATGTGTGTAGTTTTCCGTAGTCAGGATATCCTCGTGTCCCAATAATTCCTGGACCGATCTGAGACTTGCTCCATTCTCCAACAAATGTGTCGCGAACGTGTGCCTCAACGTATGCGGGGAGATTTTCTTCTTGATTCCTGCCGCATCGGCCAGATTCTGTATTATTTTATAAAATCCTATCCGACTCAGTTTTCCTCCGAGTCGGTTTATAAACACTATTTCTTTTTGTTTCGGGTTAAGTTTGCCTCTGGCGTTGACCAGATAATCCCGTAAGGCGATGATAGCTTCTTCTCCCAGGGGAACGATTCTTTCCTTGTTTCCCTTGCCGGTGATCTTGACCAATGCCATGTTCAGATGTAGGTCGGCTATTCTTAGTTCCAGTAACTCCGAAACTCTTAGCCCCGATCCGTATGCCAGTTCGATAAGCGCTCTGTTTCTGATGTCGAGCGGTTTCTTTCCCGCCTTCAGAACATCGATCAGATCATCGATCTCCTTGATGTTTAAGACCGTTGGCAACGACTTCTTCGTGACCGGTTTCTTGATTTTTTCCACCACGTCTTTCGTGACGATGTTCTCACTTAGCATGTAGTGATGAAAAGAATGTATCGATGAGATCTTTCTGGTTATGCTCTTGGCGCTGAGATTCTTTCTTGAGAGGCTTTGGATATAATTGT
>CAYZPL010000083.1:0-4947 GCA_964480415.1 uncultured Candidatus Izemoplasmatales bacterium | reverse complement strand
CTTTCTAAAATATTTTTTTTAATGTCACAGTTTGTTCTCTGTCTGGTCCCACAGAGAATATTGCGACCTTAACATTCAAATAATCTTCTATAATCCTAAGATAATTCTGGCAGTTTTGAGGAAGCTCCTCAAAACTTTTTACTTTGGTTATATCTTCTTTCCATCCTGGATATATTTGGTAGATTGGTACACATCTGGCATATTCATCATAATCTGCCGGAACATAATCAATTTCTTTTCCGTCGAGCAGATAGCCGGTACATACTTTCAAATGTTTTATGCTCGTAAGAACGTCAAGTAACATAACTGCCAACCCTGTCAATCCGTTTATTCTCTTGACATGCTTCAATACCACAAGATCCAACCAACCGATTCTCCTTGGTCTCCTAGTCGTTGTCCCATATTCGTGTCCTGTCTCTCTGATGTAATCGGCTATTTCGTCGGTGAATTCCGTTGGGAATACTCCACCACCTACTCTTGTCGTATATGCTTTTGTCACACCGATAACCTCGTTAATCAAAAACGGTGCAATGCCAGCGTTTAGAGGTATGGCTGCGGCGGTGGGCGAAGAAGAAGTGACATAAGGATATGTTCCATGGTCGATACAAAGCATGCTGCCTTGCGCACCTTCAAACAGAATCGATTTTCCTTCCTCGATCAATTGATTCAACAATATTGAAGTATCGTATATATAAGGTTTCAATAAATTACCGTAATTAAGAAATTCTTCATATAAATCTTCTGTTTCGAACGGTTTTTTGTGTAATGACGTCATGAATAAGTTTATATATTTGAGCGACATTTCCAATTTATTTCTAAAAGCTTTGGGATTCAATAAATCACACATTCTGATACCATAACGTGATATCTTGTCCATATATGCCGGACCGATACCTTTTTTTGTAGTTCCAACAGCAAAATCACCTTTTAGTTCTTCTAAAAGCTGATCCATTTCAATATGGTATGGCATAACCACATGTGCTCTATTCGATATATATAAATTAAAATGTTCTATTCCTTTGTTTTTAAGAGTTTTCATCTCATCTAGCAAAGCTATTGGGTTGATTACCATCCCGTTTGTCATGATGTTGATGATTTTTGGATCAAAAATGCCTGAAGGTATTAGGTGAAGTGCATATTTTTGATTATCGAAAGTAATTGTATGTCCGGCGTTGTTTCCACCCTGACTTCTTACAACGACATCAGCCCGTTTAGCTAAATAATCAGTAATTTTCCCTTTTCCTTCATCTCCCCATTGAGTTCCAAGTACAACTGCTAATTTTCCCATTTATCTACCTCTCAAAAACACATACATTATAACACATGAATAATAACAATTAAAGAAAATATTTGCTTAAAATTCCGACTTGGTTTTTAGTAGAATATCTCTGGCAATCCAGATCCCGTTTGCACTTGCCTGAGCTAATCCCCTGGTTATTCCAGCTCCGTCTCCACCAAAGTATAAACCGCTGATTCTGGACTCAAATCTATTGTTAACTTCGGGTCTCGCTGAATAAAATTTAGCTTCTACACCATATAATAAAGTATGTTCCGATGCTACACCGGGAGTAATGTTATCCAATGCCTCAAGCATTTCAATGAGTGATTTCATTGTTTTATAAGGTAATACAAGTCCCAAATCACCCGGCACAGCTTCTTTAAGTGTCGGTATGACAAATCCTTCGTTTATTCTCTTCTCTGTTGATCTTCTTCCTTTTTTCAAATCCCCGAATCTCTGAACGATTATCGAACCGTTACTTAGCATATTCGCAAGTCTCGAAACTCCGTGAGCGAATTCATTTGGTTGGTTGAAAGGTTCCGTAAATCTGTGAGAAACAAGCAAAGCAAAATTTGTATTTTTTGAACCAAGATTTGAATCGTTATATGCGTGTCCGTTTGCCAACATGGTGCCACTGTGGTTTTCGATTACAACATGTCCAGCCGGATTTGAACAGAATGTCCTTACGGTTGACCCAACTTGTGTTCTATATATAAATTTGGCTTCATATAGATTCTCATTGATTTCTTCCATGATTTCGTTGTTTGTCTCAACTCTGACACCGATATCGACAAAATTGGATTTCATATTTATATTGTATTCGTTCGCCAAATTGGATAACCAATATGAACCATCTCTGCCGGGAAGAATAGCTACATAATCCGCAAAAATCTTTTTGTTTTCACTCAAGACCACACCTTTGACGACATCATTTTCGACAATGATATTTTTGACTTCGGTTTTATCGCAGATGTCTATTTTCTTATCAAGGTATTCAAACATATTTTTAAGTACTTGAAGATTGATCTCGGTTCCAAGATGTCTTATTTGTGCTCTGAGCAGCTTTAAACCGACCGCTAATCCTTTTTTTTCGATTTCTTTAACCTTATCCGTGGTTGGATCAGTTAATTCCTTAGGAGCCCCAAATTTTAGATTTATGGAATCGGCGTATCTGATAAGTTCTTCGATTTGTTCCGGTTCCAAATACTCGTTCATCCATCCGCCGAATTCACTTGTTATATTGAATTTGCCATCAGAATAAGCTCCAGCACCTCCAAAACCGTTTGTAATGGAACAATATGGCAAACATCCTTGATTACCATTTTTTTGAGTAGGACATTTACTTATTTTTTTATCTAATATTGGACATTTACGATTATATATACCGTTTCCTTTATCAACTAATAGAATGTTTAATTTATCGTTTTTTTCAGATAATTCGTAGGCACACATCAATCCTGCAGGACCTGCGCCAACAATAATTACATCATATTTTTCCTTCATAATGAATCTCCTTTTATTAAGCCATAAAAATTCTATCATTTATCCTTTTTTTATTCAATACAAACAAAAAAAATAAGGGAGTATCCTCCCTTATGATTTTATTCGGTTCTTACAGGTAAAATGAGTTGAATCAATCCTGGTTCGTCGGTACTTTCAATGATAAAAGGTCTAATTTCTCCTGTGAATTTTACTAGAACTTCATCGGATTCGAATGTTTTGAGTGCATCCAAGAAATATTTTGAACTGAATGCGATCTTTATCGAGGTTCCAACTGCTTTTTCAACTGGAAAAACTTCTTCAACGACTCTACCTATTTCTGGAGAATTTGAAGTGATTTCAACTGTGTTGTCAGGTTTCAAATATAGTTTGACAATACTATTCATACTGTCTTTCATGGATAACAAAGAAGCTCTTTCAACCGCAATGTTCAAATCGTTGGTTTTGAATTTGATGATAATCGGAAATTCAACTGGAATCAATCTGGTCGTTTCTGGAAAATTACCTTCCAATAGACGTGATTGGAAAAGAATATTTCCATATTCAAAAAGAATTGATTTATGGTTCAGATGAATAAGAATTTCTTCCAAATCCATTTCAAGTATTTTTGACAGTTCATCCAAACTTCTTCCCGGAATAACAACATTCATTTTTTCAAAATTTTTTGGAATATCAATTTTTTTCTGGCTAAGTCTGAATGAATCTGTCGCTATGGCTACAAGTTTATCGTTTTCGACCCTTATATTCACTCCGGTTAAAATAGGTCTGTTTTCGATAGTAGAAGTAGCAAATGTTGTTTGTTTGATCACTGATTTCATAATCTTCGAATCCAATTTGATAGGTACTTCGTTCATTACGAAATTAATTTCCGGATAATCTTCGACATTTAGCAAATTAAGACTTAAATCCGTATTATGAGAATGAATCTGCAATACGTTATTGTCGATGACAGAAATATCTACAGGACCTTTATCCAATTTTCTGATAAAATCAACGAACACTTTTCCTGGAATCAAAACTTCTCCGGTTGTCTCGATTTTCAGACTTTCGTCTTTGACGACGATTTTGATCGAGATATCGGAGTTGCTTGTGATCATAACAATTTCATTTTCATTTACTTCGAATTTAATACCTTGTAGATATGGAGCCGGAGTTTTTGTTGATAAAGCTTTTTGCGATATGAGTAAATTGTTAAGCAATACATCTGTTTCAATAGAGAAATTCATAGAAACCTCCTATATATAAATTATTTTTTCTTTTCTTATTATTATTGTTATTAGCAGTGTTGATATGATGAGAACTGTGAAACATTTTAGAATTATTATACCATAATTAGGCCTTTATTCTGTTTTCATCTATAAAATTTAGTGTGGAATTATCTATTTTTTTCCACATTTTATCAACAATTTTTCAATATCGTTTCTCTTATCTTTATCTATTTGAATATCGTTGGAAATCTGTTCGATGCTGTATATGACGGTCGAATGATCTCTATTATTGAAAATTTGTCCGATTTTCTTATATGTCAAGTCATACATATCTTTTAGAATATACATTGCTATCTGTCTTGGAAAAACGAATTTCTTTTTTCTGTTCTTGGATAAAATATCAGAAGTAGAGATGTTATAATAGTTGCTGACGATATCCAAGATATTCGTATAACTCTTTCTATCATCTTTATGATTTGAAGCGTTTTTTGAACTGATGAGGTTTTTAAGAGCCTCTTGCGCGTTTTCGACTGTGAATTTATAGTCGAAAGCTGTACAATAGAACAATACTCTTTTCAAAGCCCCTTCAAGTTCTCTAACATTATTGTCGAATATACTTGCTATATATTCTAGAATTTCGTCAGATATCAAATCAGGATCCGAAGTTTCAGCGTGTAGTTTTTTCTTCAAAATCAAGATTCTGTGTTCTAGATTTGGGCGGTTTATATCAACGGAGAGCCCCCACTCGAATCTTGAGGTGAGACGTGACATGATATCAAATAGTTCCGATGCGGGTCGATCCGAAGTTATAACAATCTGTTTATTGTTTTCTTTAAGTTTTTCAAAAATTTTGAAGAATTCAAGTTGTGTTTGATTTTTTCCTGATAAAAATTGAATGTCATCAACTAATAAAACGTCAATATTCTCATATTTTTTTGTGAAATTTTCAAATACTTTCTT
>CAYZPL010000082.1:3125-4975 GCA_964480415.1 uncultured Candidatus Izemoplasmatales bacterium | reverse complement strand
GATCTTGACCTGTTCCTGAGATAGATCCCTCTTGCTAATGATATAATTCGTCTTCGCTCTTAAAGTACCTCTCGTGATCCTGCCGATCCCGAGTCTGCCCAAATAATCGTCATAATCGAGACTCGATATCTGCATCTTAAGCGGTTCGTCAGAATTATCAGGGTAAGGTTTAACATGCTTGAATATAGTCTCAAACAAAGGTTCTAGATTATCGCTGTCGTCATCTACTTCATATTGGGCTATTCCTTCTCTGGCAATGCCGTATACGATTGGAAAATCGAGTTGCAGGTCGTTTGCGCCAAGTTCGACGAACAAATCGAAACATTCGTCCACCACTTCTTTGGCTCTTTGATCTTTCTTATCAATCTTGTTTATGAACACAATCGGTCTCAACCCTCTATGCAAGGCTTTTTCTAAAACTACTCTTGTCTGTGGCATCGGTCCTTCTGAAGAATCTATGAGTAAAATAACCGTATCAACGGTTTTGATTATTCTTTCTACTTCGCTGGAAAAATCCGCATGTCCCGGAGTATCCACGATATTGATCTTGACGCCTTTATGTTCGATAGCGCAGTTCTTGGAATAGATGGTTATTCCTCTTTCTCTTTCAAGATCGAAACTGTCCATGACTTGTTCCTGGATGATTTCATTTTCCTTGAAAACTCCGCTTTGCGTCAATAGCGCATCGACCAAAGTCGATTTGCCGGCGTCCACATGGGCGACGACCGCTACATTTATTATTTGTTTTTTCCTCATTAAAAAAGCCCCCTAAACAGACCATACAAATTACTATACCACAAATATGGCATAAGTAAAGAATAATCTGCTTAAGATAGCGTTTTTATTGTTTCTTAGTATTAAATTACCTTACCTGACTTTCTTCATGAATTCCTTGAACGATTCATGCTTGGGGTCATCCATTATTTCCGGCAAGCCCTGTTCGACGATTTCACCTTTATCCATAAAGATGACATAGTCGGCGAAATCCCTGACGAAACTCATCACGTGGGTAACGAATACGAATTGCTTACCCAAATCTTTGAGTTCTTGGACCGCAGTTAAAACCTCATAAGTCAGAATCGGATCCAGACTTGAGGTCGGTTCGTCCAAAAATACGATCTTCGGATCGATACTTAAGGCTCTTGCAAGCGAAGCTCTTTGCGCTTGTCCTCCGGATACGTTCTTTGGTAGTTTGTTCAACTGGTCGCCAAGGTGCAACAACTCCAAATTCTTTTTCGCTATTTCATAAGCCTTTTCTTTAGGAATGTCTCTCGTCTTTTCGAGAATCAACGTTATGTTTCTTAAAAGGCTCAGATGCGGAAACAGGTTATGCGATTGGAAAACGAATCCGACATGTTTCCTGTATTCCTCGTCCTCGACGCTCATGCCATCGATATATACGCTTCCCGTTGTCGGTTTCTCCAGTCCGGACATCATTCTTAACAAAGTCGATTTTCCGGATCCGGATACACCGATGATCGCAATCGCTTTGTATTTTTCCAGATTAAGGTTGATATTACTGATAACTTCGACATCATAGGTATGCGAAAGATTCTTTATCTCTATTTTCATATCGCCCATTTCCTTTCAATCCATTTCGTGAATTGCGACAATGGAATCGTGATGATGAGATAAAGCGCCCAAAGCAAGATGTAGCCCGCGACGAAAGCGAAAGTTTTCGTCTGGGCTACCCTGATCGCATAATAAAGTTCCGTGTAACTTAGTACATTAAGGAGCGCGCTGCCCTTGATTATAAGCGAAAAGTTGTTCATCATCGGCGGCATCAAAATCCTTACCACCTGAGGAATGATGATATATCTGTATCTTTGAAAGGGAGTGAACCTGAATAA
>CAYZPL010000082.1:0-3115 GCA_964480415.1 uncultured Candidatus Izemoplasmatales bacterium | reverse complement strand
ATATTGATCCCTGGAAATACTGGAAAAAGCGGATTTGTATACATTCATCATATAAGGAGTCATATAGGTGATCAAAGCGATCACACCTAAAAGATTGCGATTATATGATCCGAAAGCGGGGCCGATCAGAAATGCCGTCACGATGATAAGGACCAAAAGCGGAGTCCCATAGATGATTTCCGTGAAGACATCCACAAAAGCGATGAAATATTTGATTTTGGATTTCGAAAGCAAGTAAAAAACAAAACCCATCACAAGGCTTCCTAAAAGCGATATGACAGAAACCAGGATCGTATTCAACAATCCTGTCGATATCAGATAAGTGTATGATTTATAAGCTTCAAGATTGAAGTTGCTGGTCTGTCTTAATACGACAAAGACGATGAATGCGACAATCGTCAGAATTGCCGCAAGATATGATAGTCTCTTATTCATTTATATAGAAATCCAATCCGTATTTGCCGAGCTCCGACATGATCGTCGAGTCCCATTTGGTTTTCAAAACGCTATACAGACCGCCCTCATCGTTAAAAGTGGCGATGAACGCATTCGCCTGATCAAGCAATGTTTTGTTGCCTTCCGCCACAGCCATACCGATCGGGCTGGATTCGAACGAGTCCCATAAGATGATGGTGTCGTTCGGATGAGCATAGTATCCATCTACGACAGGATTCGCGCTCATTAAAAGAATGTCCGCAGTACCTTGGGCAACGGATTCGACAGCTGTACCGATATCGGTGGCTTCGATTACGGTTTTACCGTATTCTGCAGGAATCGAAGCCGATACTTGAGATGCCAATCCGACGAAAGTGACATCACTTAATGCCAAGACATCTTCTTTTGATGAATCTTCGGTAATCGAGTTCGCGTCCGCAAAATTCTTATTGACTAGCGAAATGATCTTGAAGTAGAAATATGGATTGGAAAAATCGACCGACAATTCCCGCTCCGGGGTAATGCTCATGGAAGCGATGACGATATCGATTTCACCGGAATTCAAAGCCGGAATCAAAGAGCCGAAATCGGTATTGACGATTTCCACGTCTCTTCCGAGATACTTGCCGAACGCATTGGCAATATCGACCGATATCCCTTCCGGTTCATTTTGTGTAGTCACGGTTTCAAATGGTGGATAACTTAAGTCCATGCCCACTCTCAATACTTCTCCTTTAGCACCACATGCCGTCAATGCCAATACTGATAATACGATTGTCAAAGCTATCAGCAACCTTTTCATAATAAATCACTCCTTACTCCAAATGTAATTTTCTGATTAGATATCAAATTCTGAGTCATATACAAACATTATATAATAAATTCCTATCATTCTGATATCGGTCAAGAAAAATTATCCATAAAAATTATCATGAATAATCGATTTTGAATACCTAATGCTTGAATCTCCAGTTTTCTTCAATGCTCCGTCTCCGCAGTTTTGATTTTTTCCTTTTCTTGCTTAAAAAAAAGACCTGATTCGGACTAAATCCGTTCAGGTCAGATATTTTTAAAATGTTATGAACGCAAAATAAAATAGACTACTGAAAAAACAATCATTCAAAAATAATCTTGGGCCGAAGCGAAAAAAGCTCCGCATCCTTCGCTTTGTAATCGAGATAGTTCTTGTTTTGCAGTCATATAAGTTCCTTCTAACTCGTGTTAATAAAAAATATGTTTTAAAACTATTCAGTATCTTCTATCACAAACAATCAGAATGCAACCATCATTTTCCGATTTTTCCCGTCAGATGTTCGATCTCGATTTCCACAATCGCGGTATCCGAGATATCTCTCTCGATAAAAGCATCCGCCTTATCTTGTTCCAAATCGGAATATTTATACACCAGAGCCATTAATATCTCCTTTGTGGCAGGTATGACTTTGGCCCTGCCGAAAAGCGTGGCGCTTTCGTATAACGTGTTCAGTTCCTCTCCGATAACTTTGACATTGTCATATACTGTAAAAGATACTTTGTCATGATTTCTGATGTTATCGATCTTATGTCCTTCTTTGGCGCTGTGGAAGTAGATTTTCCCGTTGTAGTAGACGTAATTCACTACAGTGGTGTAAGGATAACCGTTTTCGCTTAAAGTCCCCAGTATTCCCTCTCTGCCTCTGACAAGCAAGGCGATTGTTTCGTTTTCCGTCATTTTCTTGTTTATTCTTCGCATCTCTCTAAACATATGCTAACCTCCGATAAGATAATGTTGCAAAGCGACCAAGGTCTTTGCGTCATGAATCAGACCGTTTCTGACCATGTCGGAAACTTCCGACTTGGTGAATTCCTTTATCTCGAGAAATTCGTCGTCGTCGCTTGATTTGGGATTTGCGACTTTGAAGCAGTCCCTGGCGATGAAAATCTCTATTTTTTCATTGGAATATCCGACGCAACTATGAAGGTCGATTATTCTTTCATAATCGTCGGAGGCAAGCCCGGTCTCTTCTTCCAATTCTCTTGAAGCGCAAGCCAAACCGGTTTCGTTAAGAAAATCCTTTTTGCCGGCAGGAATCTCCAAAGAAACATGCCTGATCGGATATCTGTATTGTTCGACAAGTACGATTTTGCCTTCCTTCGTTATCGGTAACACTGCGGCTGCGCTGTTGTGCTCGATATATATTCTTGTGCTGGTCTTTTTGTTCGGCAAAAGGACCTTGTCCTCATACAGTTTCATGAAAAAGCATTCATATACCAATTCATGAGTAAGTTGTTTCTCTTCCAATTTCATATTTTACCACCTGTTTTCTTTAATTCAATTCTATCATATGATTCTAGTATAGAACAAGATTTTGATATAAATATCTCTATTATTTTTTCGGTTTATCCAGTTTTTTTCGGTTTCCATATGACTATGATACAATATAATGATATAATCTCAATAAACTTACAATCAAGAGGTGTTAACATGAATGATTTTTTAGGTATACTATTGGTTCTGACGGCATTCGTTTCTTTCATACCTGTGGTAAACATGTTCAAAAACAAAGACGATAAGAAATATAGATGTTTGAAATTACTGATCTACTTCAGTTTCATCTGGTCGATTCTGATCCTTATAAGCAGAGTGACCACAAATGCTTGGATAATCTATTATTCGAGCATGTTGTCCTATCCGCTTAAA
>CAYZPL010000081.1:0-5015 GCA_964480415.1 uncultured Candidatus Izemoplasmatales bacterium | reverse complement strand
AATGGCGATTCTTTATTTTCCGGATCGTACTTGGTCAACAATGTCGGCATTTTCAACAATTTAGTCACTAATTTAACAAATTCTTCTTCATATTTCTGAGCTTCTTCCAACCAATTCATAATCCCACTCCTTTTCAAATACTATTTTAACATATCGGATATCATTTGCAAACAAATAAGAGCTTAAATCGGATTATTTCAACATCATTTGACAATATGGATTTTACTAGTATAATATATATAAGTAACTTATAATAATAAAATAAAATTAACATGGGAAGATATAGATATGGTACGTAAAATACAAATGGAGAACTTGACTTGTTCGAGCTGTATAACCAAAGTCGAGCGCAGAACATCGCGGTTGCCCTATGTCAACAGTGCATCATTCAATTATGCTAAACAAATCCTGTTAGTAGATTTCAAAGATAATTATGAACCAGATACGGCTTTGAAAGAGATCAAAAAAATTGTCGATGTCTTGGAGGACAACATCATCACTCATTATTATGAGGAAAAGGTCGAAGTTAAGAAAATCAATTTCTTCAAAGAATATAAATTCGTTTTATTCGGAATGCTTATCATATCCGTAAGTTTTTTTGGATATAGAATCTTTCCGTTGATCGATAGCATCTTTAAAACCCATCTCGGGCAGTTGAATGACACTTCAAAGATCGTACTTTACTGGACGGGGTATATTTTCCTGATCTCCAAAATGGCGATGTCTCAGATAAGGGGCATTAGAAACTTCAATATTTTCAACGAACATACTTTGATGATTATCGCTACAGTCGCAGCGATGATGGTCACCAGATATGAGGAAAGCGTGGCGGTTGTGGTCCTTTACTCCTTAGGCGAGTACTTGCAGATGAGAGCGGTTCACAGATCACGCAATGAAATTTCCGCATTGATCAATCTAAAGGTTGATTATGCCAATGTACTCATAAATAAGAAAGTCGTAGTCAAAGATCCGCTTCAGGTCCAGGTCGGTGAGACTCTGGTCATAAAGAACGGTGAAAGAATTCCGATGGATGGAAAAGTCATTTTCGGATCCACATCGCTTAATCCAGCTGAACTTACCGGAGAGGCTAAACTGAAAACTGTCGATGTTGGCGATTTTGTGCTAAGCGGCAACATCAATGTCGGTGACGTAATCCATGTGGAAGTCACAAAGGAATACAAGAACTCGACTTTGGCCAAGATGATCGACTTGATTGAAAACTCGACGAACAACAAATCTAAACGTGAGAAATTCATCTCCAAATTCGCAAAGGTCTATACACCTATCGTCGTCGGATTGGCTTTGCTTCTTGTACTCTATGGAGTTCTGTTCGACCCTTCAAACGTTGCAACACCTAAGGGCTACATTTATCGTGCCGCAATCTTTCTTGTAATCTCATGTCCTTGCTCATTGGTGCTTTCGATTCCGCTTTCCTATTATGCGGGAATCGGCACAGCGGCAAAACATGGCATCTTGTTCAAGGGTTCCAATTATCTGCATAGCATAACCGAAGTGCGCACGATAGCACTTGATAAAACCGGCACTCTGACGTATGGCGATTTCTTCGTAAAGGAATACACAAGCGATGAAGTCCTCCGTCTGGCGGCCTCAATCGAAAAATTCTCGAATCATCCGATTGCTCAGTCAATCGTCAAATACAACAAACTACCTGATTATACAATCAAGAACATCAAGGAAATTCCAGGATACGGGATCTCCGGTGTCTATGACAAACAAGTGGTTCTTGTCGGTAGCAAGTCTTTCCTTGCAAAAAGCAATATCATCGTCGATGACGAAAAACTTGATGTCGGATCCTACACATTCGTCGCACTTGACGGTAAATATATGGGATATATAATCGTTAAAGACGTGCTGAAGGAAACTTCGATGAACACAATCCGCGAATTCACCAAGGAATATGATACCGTCATGCTGACGGGAGACAACGAGAAATCCGCTAGAGACATCGCGATGCAACTCGGCGGGATCGAATATTATTCCAATCTACTTCCGGAACAGAAGCTTGAAGTCTTCAACAACATCAGAACCAATTCGGTCTCGATGTTCGTCGGTGACGGAATCAACGACGCACCATTGCTCAAAAACGCCGATATCGGGGTATCGATGGGATCGGCTTCCGACCTCGCCATCGAAGTATCCGATGTTGTGATCATAAACAATGACATCAGGCTTTTGAGTAAGGCGATCAAAATCGCCAAGAAGACCAAATTGTTGTCTGCAGAGAACATCACGTTCTCACTGGTGATCAAGGTCATCTTTCTCGTTCTGTCGACAATCGGCCTTATGAACATGTGGCCTTCGATTTTCGCCGATGTGGGTGTTGCCATAATCTGCGTCTTCAATTCACTTAGGATAATATATCAGAAAAAGTATTTGAATGAAAAAATAGAACCTTCCACCGAATAACCGGAGAAGGTTCTTTCTTTTATTTCAAATCCAATGAATCAATCCAAGTGTTGATGTCCTCATCCACCTTTTCTGGGTTCTTCTTGTTGTTCAAGATACCCTGGATCCCTTTGAGATTGTTGCCGGTGATCATATTTTTGATCCTGTCCTCAGCTTTGGCGTTTCCGCCGTCGTATGAATAAAAGACATACAAATCCTTATTCTTTATATAATCACCCTTAAGAAAAGTCCTGATCGGTGGCGTGGCGCTCCAAGCCCAGATTGGTGTCCCGACAAAAATCGTCTGGTATTTACCAAAGTCGATATCTATCGGTTCCAATTCCGGCTCTTCGTTCATTTTGACTTGCTTACCTCCCCAGAAGTATTTCATGAAACCTTTAGCTTTGATTTCCTTCTTAGGTTTGATTTCAATCATATCGCAATCCAATTTCTCTTTTAGAACATTCGCGATATGCGCCGTGTGTCCTTCCAATGAGTAGAATACTATCAATGTCTTTTCCATATCATACCTCTTTCTATTCTTTTTAGATATGCCTGATTAAAGCGTAACGCTTTTTGCCTTTTCTGATAACTGTGTACAGATTGCCAAAAGCGTCTGCCTTTTTGATTATGAAGTCAAGATCCGTGACTTTTTCCCCGTTGATTGTCATCGCATTGCCGGTTATCAGATCTCTTGCTTCCCTTTTCGATTTCACGAGGTCTAGTTCGATAAGCGCGTCGATCAAGGAGATGTCACCTTCAACTGACTCGGAATTGAGATTCTTGAAGCCCATTTCGATTTCTTCTACGTCAAGATCCTTGATATTCCCGCTGAAGAGTGCCTCGGTGACTCTGATCGCCTTTTCCAGTTCCTTTTCACCATGGACAAGTTTTGTGAGTTCCTCCGCCAAAGTCTTTTGCGCGACTCTTCCTTCTGGATGTTCATTGACTTCTTTCTCAAGTTTTTCGATCTCCTCTTTTTCCAGGAAGGTGAATTGTTTCAATCTGGAAATGACATCTGCGTCAGCTGCGTTGATCCAATATTGATAGAATTCATACGGTGAGGTCCTGTTCTTATCGAGCCAAAGCGCACCCGATTCGGTCTTTCCGAATTTGGTTCCGTCCGATTTGGTTACCAATGGGAAAGTCAGCCCGTAGACCTCAGCGTCGATAGTATGTATTTTCCTGATGAGTTCCAGCCCGGCGGTGATGTTGCCCCATTGGTCCTGACCACCGATTTGCAATGTGCAGTTCTCGGTTTTGAAGAGATGTTCGAAATCCCATGCCTGGATGATCTGATATGCGAACTCGGTGAAAGAGATCCCGTTTTCAATTCTTGATTTCACGGAATCCTTGCTCATCATATAAGCGACGTTGAAATGCTTGCCGATATCTCGTAGAAATTGGATCGAATTCAATGAGGATATCCAGTCGTAGTTGTTGACTATCTTCGCGTTCGGCAAAATGTTCTTGACTTGTTTGACGATTCCTTCCGCATTTTTGAGTGATTCTTCGATGGTCAGAAGCTTACGTTCGGAACTTTTGAAGCTCGGATCGCCGATGAGACCGGTTCCTCCTCCGATCACGAGAATCGGCTGATGCCCTTTATCGGCCAAACGTTTGGCCACAAGGTATGCTAAAAGGTGACCGACGTGCAAGCTGTCGGCTGTCGGATCGGCACCCAGATAAAATGTCATTTTGCCTTTGTTAAGTTTTTCTTCGATGGAGTCGTCAGTTACCTGGTACAATAACCCTCTCCATTTTAATTCATCAAATAATTTCATGTTTCCCTCCAAAAAAATATAAAAAGATCGCCCTTCACAAAGGACGATCATGTAGACCGCGGTACCACCTTAATTCACAATAGTGCGCTTCGAAAGATAACGGATTTACCGTGCCCATCGGGCAAACTCCTAAGTGTAATTCAAGAACCTTCCATCACCAACTTCCACCGACCGTTGGTTCTCTATTTGATTATCTGGTCCTCTACTAGGCTTATTCGACGTTTATTTGGTTGTTGTGCCGCGCTCGATTATATCGTGATGCAGCACGTTGTATTTCTGTTCGACAGGTTCTCCGTCGATTTCTCTTTTAAGCAATGCCATCGCTTTGGCGCCGATTTCCAAAATCGGAATGTCGACACATGAAAGTTTAGGTCTGCAA
The DNA here is from genome assembly GCA_964480415.1 of uncultured Candidatus Izemoplasmatales bacterium. Lineage (GTDB taxonomy): Bacteria > Bacillota_I > Bacilli_A > Izemoplasmatales > Hujiaoplasmataceae > CAYZPL01. Next base: position 446 of record CAYZPL010000081.1, on the reverse strand, counting down.
AGAGATGCGTATTTTGTATTTTGGAATCCGTAGACACTGATATCCTTCGGTATTCTCTTCCCTTTTTCAATCATGGAATTGATAAACGAAACCGCAATCGAATCCCTTACGGCGATTACTCCGTCTATCTTCTTACCTGAATCTTTGAACAATTCGTTGAAGTGAACTGTGTTCACGGAAATATCACCGCTTGTTCTAACGAACGTCGGTTCCAATCCCGCTTCCTTCATCGCTCTGTCATAGCCTTTTTCCTTCAGGTCGTTGACCATGTATTTTCTGGCTGTCGTAAGCATATAGATATTTCTTCTGCCCGCGTCAATCAGACGTTTGGTTGCTTCATAGCCTGCCTGATAATAGTCGATGCTGACTGTGACTAATTTATTGTCGAAAGGATAAAGTGTATTGGCCAATACGACCGGTACTTTATATTCTTCTTGTATCGTGTT
>CAYZPL010000080.1:0-5017 GCA_964480415.1 uncultured Candidatus Izemoplasmatales bacterium | reverse complement strand
TCACTTATCGCGTTGACAAATTCGGAAATATCTTGGTTATGGTTGGAAAAATTTCTTTCGAAACAGAAAAACTGGTTGAGAACATTCAAGCAGTTGTCGACAGAATTTTGAAAATCAAACCATCAACAGTCAAAGGTATTTTCATGAAAAACGTCGCTATCTCATCAACAATGGGACCTGGCGTTAAGTTAGAAGTTGGAACAAAAAAATAAATATCTTTATCAAAGACAGTAGGGGCTAAGACTTAATAATCCTACCGAGACAAAGAAAATAAATAAAGACTATTTATTCCTCTTTTCTCTCGAAAAGAGGTTTCTATTTTTTAAGACACAAGGAGGTCAAAAATGGCTAATCAAAAGATTATCGACTTAAAACAAGAACAAGTAAAAGAAATTGCTGAAAAAATGTCTAAGGCGAAATCAGTCGTTGTTGCAGAATACCGCGGTCTTACAGTTGAACAGACTCAGGAATTACGTAGAGCTTTACGTAATTCAGGCTGTGAAATGTTAGTTTTGAAAAACAATATTTCTAGAAGAGCTGCATCGAATGTCGGCTATGATGGAATCAACTCAGATTTAAAAGGTCCAAATGGAGTTGTATTCGCATATGAAGATTCAGCAGCAGCAGCCAAGGTATTATTTGAATTCGGTAAGAAAAATCCGAAGCTCGTTATCAAATCAGGTATCGTAGATGGAGATTTCTATGACCCGGCTCAAATCAAAGAAATTGCAACACTACCAAACAAAGACGTATTATTGGCAATGTTGGCAACTCAACTTTATGGTCCATTGAGAGAATTAGCAATTGGATTAGACTTGCTGACAAAAGAAGAATCAGAGCAATCTGGAGAAAGTAATTAATTAGGAGGAAATCAAAATGGCTAAATTGAACGCTAAAGACTTTATCGAATCATTAAGAGAAATGACAATCTTGGAAATCAAGGGACTTATCGATGCAATGAAAGAAGAATTCGGAATCGACCCTTCTGCAGTTTCTGCAGCACCTGCAGCAGCAGCGGCTGAAGCAGTTGACGAAGGTCCAAAAGAATTCGACGTTATGTTGACAAGTTTTGGAGCATCTAAAGTTGCAGTTATAAAAGTCGTAAGAGAAGTAACTGGACTTGGATTGATCGAAGCTAAAAAATTAGTTGACTCAGCTCCTGTAGCAATCAAAGAAAAAGTTGAAGAAGCAGCAGCTAAAGAATTAGCAGACAAACTTACTGAAGCTGGCGCAACAGTAGAACTGAAATAATTAACATCTAGATCTATAAAACCTGAGGGTGTCTCAGGTTTTTAGTGTTTTTGGAGGAAGCATGTCTCACTACTTTTCAAAGGATAACGACAATTTAAAAAGTAATGAAAAAACAGTATATGCAATTATAGAAAAAAAACGCTTTGCCTTTATAACCGATATAGGAGTTTTCTCTAAATTCGGCCTTGATTTCGGAACTCGTCTAATGATTGAAACCATCATGGGAGAAAAAGCTAAGAAGGTTTTGGACTTGGGGTGCGGTTATGGTCCAGTCGGTGTCGTGCTTGGGGATTTTTGGAAAGACTCGGAAATCATCGGATTGGATATAAACGGAAGAGCTGTGAAATTGGCGAACAAAAATGCTGAATTGAACAAGGTCGGAAACTATCGAGCTATCATCGGAGATGGATTGAAAGATATACCTGACAATTTCGATTTGATCATAACCAATCCGCCGATAAGAGCAGGCAAAAAAGTCATATACCGATTTTTCGAAGAGTCCGTTTCACATTTAGCAGAAAACGGAAGTTTTGTGTTTGTCATGAACAAGAAGCAAGGCGCTTTGACTGCTATTAGGAAATGTGAAACCATCTTTTCAAAAACCAATGTTTTAGCCACCAAATCAGGCTATATGATAGTCAGGTGTGAAAATAATTGACTATCTTGCATAATTATGATAAAATATTAAAATGCGATAGAATGCGCATTTTTGTATTTTTGTATGCATGAAAATCATGTGAAAAAATAAGAAAACAAAGCAAAAAAAATAACTTATGGGGTGATTTTGTGAATTACAAAACCGTCAAATACGGTAAAAAGAGAGAAAGAAGAAATTATTCTCGCGTTAAAGCAAACGTAGAGTTGCCAGATTTAATTGAAGTTCAAACATCTTCTTTCAATTGGTTCATCGAAACCGGTTTGAAAGAATTGTTTGAAGATATATCACCAATTACCAATTTTAATGGCAGTGTAGAGTTATATTTTGGTGAATACGAACTGGAACCATCCAAGTATTCAATCCATGAATGCAAAATCAAAGACGTTACATATTCATGTCCTTTGAAAGTTCAAGTTCAATTGAAAAACAAAGATGTTGTCGATCCTGAAACCGGAGAAATAATATCTGCCGACAGCATCAAGGAACAAAAAATCTATATGGGTGACATCCCGATGATGACTCCGGTTGGAACATTTATCATAAATGGTTCGGAAAGAGTAATCGTATCACAGATAGTTCGTTCCGCAGGCGTGTTTTTCTCAGAAGAAATAGACAAAAAAACCCTTAGAAGAAAATATTTGGGACAAGTAATTCCAACGAGAGGTGCTTGGTTAGAGTTTGAGATGGGCTCAAAAGATATTCTTTACGCCAAGATAGACCGCTCGAAAAAAATACCGTTAACGACCATGATCAAAGCTTTAGGCTTTTCAACAAGAAAACAGGTTGTTAACCTTTTTGGCGATCACGAGTTCCTGGAGAATACTTTTGACAAGGATCTTACGCAAAACTCAGAAGAAGCGATGAAGGAAGTGTACGCGAAGATACGTCAGGGAGAAACCGCGACTATCGAAGGAGCTAGAGCTTTCTTCGTTTCAAGATTATTCGACGAAAAACGATATGATCTAGCTGATGTCGGTCGTTTCAAAGTAAACCAGAAACTTGACGTGATATCAAGAATCAGACAACTTCTCAATAAAGGCGTCGAAGTTAAACTTAACAAAGATATAGCCGATCCGGAAACCGGTGAAGTGATCTATGCCAAAGGTGCAAAAGTTGACGAGAAATTACTTGATGCAATTTCAAAACAAAGAAATATAATCACCGAGAAAGTCGAATTCGACAGTTCTTTGGAAAAAGAGCTTAAGATATTGATCGACAAGGAAAACAGAAATGAAATCACTGAAAATTCTGATGAGGACTTCATCCAGAACGTCATCAGAGATACATATATAGAAGTAATTCATATCGAAACCAGAGAGCATGGTAATTCAAGGAAGCTTAAACTGATTGGAAACTTCTCGGCAGAAACGCAACAGCACATCACAACATCAGACATCATCGCAAGTGTTTCTTACTATTTGAACCTGTTCAACGGAGTTGGCTCGATGGACGATATCGACCATTTAGGAAACCGTAGATTGAGACTGATCGGAGAATTGTTGAAAAACCAATTCCGGATCGGTTTGGCAAAAATGGAAAAGAACGTCAAAGACAGAATGTCGACAAAGGATCCGCGTGAAATCACTCCACTCAATCTGATCAATATCAGGCCTTTGACTTCGTCGATAAAAGAATTCTTTGGAAGTTCTCAGTTGTCACAATTCATGCAACAGATCAATCCGTTGGATGAACTTACACACAAGCGTAGAATTTCAGCTTTAGGACCTGGTGGTCTTACAAGAGACAGAGCCGGATTCGAAGTTCGTGACGTACACGAATCGCATTACGGAAGAATTTGTCCGATTGAAACACCAGAAGGTCAGAACATTGGACTTATCAACTCTTTGGCTTGTTATGTCAAAGTAAATAAATATGGATTTATTGAAACACCATATCTAAAGATAAATAAAGAAAATAGTCAGGTAACAAACGAGTTGGAATATTTGTCAGCCGACCAAGAAAGAAATCATGTCATCGCTCAGGCAAACATCGAAATGAATGATGATATGACAATCACAGACGACAGAGTCGTTGCCAGAAAGAACGGAGAAACAAAGATCTTCGATAAGAGAGAATGCGACTATATGGACGTTTCTCCTAAGCAGATCGTTTCCGTTTCCACTGCTTCGATTCCGTTCCTTGAGCATGATGACGCCAATCGTGCATTGATGGGCGCGAACATGCAACGTCAAGCGATTCCATTGCTTAAACCGGAAGCTCCGTTTGTCGGAACCGGAATTGAATACAAGATCGCTCATGACTCCGGAACTAGCGTTATCTCTCAACATGACGGAGTGGTTGATTATGTTGACGGTGTCCAAGTCAGAATCAAAACATCAGACGGAAAAATCGACAGATATGATTTACAGAAATATATGAGAAGCAATCAGGGTACCTGCATCAATCAAAAACCGATAGTCAGTTACGGCGAAGAAGTCAAAGCCGGAGATATTATCGCTGACGGTCCGTCAATGGACGAAGGCGAATTGGCAATCGGTAGAAATGTTGTGGTTGCCTTCATGACATGGAACGGCTATAACTATGAGGACGCTGTCATCATGAATGAAAGACTCGTCAAAGAAGATGTGTATACTTCAATCCATATCGAAAAATATGAGATTGAAGCCAGAGATACAAAATTGGGTAAAGAAGAAATAACCAGAGAAATTCCGAATGTCGGTGTCGATGGTCGCAAATACTTGGATGAACACGGAATAATCATTCCTGGTTCAGAAGTAAAAGAAGGAGATATTTTAGTTGGTAAAGTAACTCCTAAAGGTCAAACCGACCCGTCGCCTGAAGAGAAATTGTTGCTGGCGATTTTCGGTGAGAAATCAAGAGAAGTTAGAGACACCTCGTTAAGAGTACCTCATGGCGGTGGCGGAATCGTCCATTCAGTCAAGGTTTTCGTACGCGGTGAAGACGAACTGAATCCTGGTGTAAATATGTCAGTCAGAGTATATATTGTCCAGAAACGTAAGATTTCCGAAGGCGATAAAATGGCAGGACGTCACGGCAATAAAGGTGTTATCTCCAAGATATTACCGTCAGAAGATATGCCATATATGATTGACGGAACACCAATCGACATTATGCTTAATCCATTGG